>JAJXTX010000173.1 GCA_021783385.1 Pseudomonadota bacterium | reverse complement strand
TCGGCCGTTGCAGGAACGGCATGTCCTGCGAGAGCAGCAGCAGGCCAAGTGGCAGCATCCACAGACCAAGCACTGGCAGGATGCTGAAGATGCCGCCGAACACCAGCAGCACTCCCATCGGAATACGCACCCAGCGGGACGAAGGCTGGCGCAGCCAGCGCAGCATCCGACCGCTCCATGCCGGCAGCAGCCGGTCGAGGCGATCGAGCTGGCGTTCGAGCCGCTTCTGGTCCCTGGTCATGTGTTCCACGTGCAGGTACATGGGTTTGCCCGAGAGAAACCCATGTCTCGACTTCTCATGCAGCCTTCGCTTCTGCCGCGTTTGTCGCGTCGCGCTGTCAGTCAGCGGTCGGCAGGTGGCGTCTTGCCTGCCGCTTCCGCCGTTGGCTTGGCCGCCTCGCGCGCCTCGCGCTTGCGCGCGTCCTTCTCGTCCTGCTGTTTCTTCTTGGCGATTTCGCGCTGTCGCTTGTCGTATGAGTAGTTGGGCTTGGCCAAGGCTGTTTCTCCGGATCGGCCCGTGAGTGTAATACGCCGTGCCCGGAGGGCCTTGAAAAGAATCGCCGACACCGGGATGGTCACGGTTGGGCACGGTGCGGCATTCTCCCGGCGTCGCATTGTCGCCGTCAGTGTGACGTGCCTCATGTCCACGCCGCGCCAGCTGTTCAACCCGCAGCTGACCGTGACCACGGTGCCGCTGGGCAACGGCCAGTGCTGCTACACGGTGGACAAGGCGCTGCTGCAGCCGGAGCGCATGGTGGCCTGGGCCAATGCGCAGAAGGAGGCCTTTCGCCCGGTCGGTTTCAGCGCGTATCCGGGGCAGTTCGTGTACCTGTTCGGCAACGAGCGCCTGGGCGGCACCGGTTTCTTCGAGCCGACGCGGCCGGCCGACGAGATGGCTGCGCTGTTCGCTGACGCGAGCGCGCTGTCCGCTGCCGAGTTCAGCGCCCGCCACGACATCGCGCCGGGCTACCCGCACGACTCCAACCCCCTGCTTCCGGCGCATCGGCAGCGTGCCGGCGCGCTGGAACCGCATGATGTTCTACGACGGCACCATCCTGCACACGGGCGACATCCTCACGCCGTGGCAGCCCAGCGACGATCCGCGGCGCGGCCGGCTCACCCGGCTTCTTCACCTGCCGTCGCCACGCCAGCTGAGTCGCGGCGGCGCAACCGCACGCGGCCGCCCTCTGGCAGAATCGCAGCGGACGCCCGAGGGGATGTGGTTGCATGAGTGAAGTTGACATCGCGCCGGTGAATTCGCCGCGGCGCATCCTGCTGGCCAGCCTGATCGGCACCACGATCGAGTTTTTCGATTTCTACATTTACGCCACGGCGGCGGTGCTGGTGTTTCCCAAGCTGTTTTTTCCGGCCGCGGACGCCGCCTCGGCCACGCTGCAGTCGCTGGCCACGTTTGCGCTGGCGTTCTTCGCGCGGCCGGTGGGCTCGGCGCTGTTCGGCCACTTCGGCGACCGCATCGGGCGCAAGGCCACGCTGGTGGCGGCGCTGCTGACGATGGGCGTGTCGACGGTGACGATCGGCCTGCTGCCCACCTACGCCAGCATCGGCGTGCTGGCGCCGCTGCTGCTGGCGCTGTGCCGCTTCGGTCAGGGCCTGGGGCTGGGCGGTGAATGGGGCGGCGCGGTGCTGCTGGCGATCGAGAATGCGCCGCCGGGCAGGCGCGCGTGGTACGGCATGTTTCCGCAGCTGGGCGCGCCGATCGGGTTTTTCCTCTCGACCGGCCTGTTCCTGGGCCTGACCCAGGGCATCGGCGACCGGGCGTTTTTCGCGTGGGGCTGGCGCGTGCCGTTCCTGGCCAGCTCGGCGCTGGTGCTGGTGGGGCTGTGGATACGCCTGCGGCTGCACGAAACGCCGGCGTTCGCCCGCGCCATGGCACAGCACGAGCGCGTGCGGCTGCCGATGCTCAACGTGATCGTGCAGCATCCGCGCGCGCTGATCGCCGGTACCTTCGCGGCGCTGGCCACCTTCGTGCTGTTCTACCTGATGACGGTGTTCACGCTGAGCTGGGCCACCAGCCGGCTTGGCTATTCGCGCGAGGCGTTCCTGCTGCTGCAGATGGTCGGCGTGCTGTTTTTCGCGCTGACGATTCCGCTCTCCGCGCTGCTCGCCGACCGCCGCGGCAGCCGCTTCACGATGATCGTGTCCACGCTGCTCATCCTGGCGTTCGGCCTGGGCTTCGCGCCGCTGTTCGAGGCCGGGCACCTGTGGAGTGTGCTGCTGTTCCTGGCGCTGGGGCTGGCCGCGATGGGCTTCACCTACGGCCCGCTCGGCACCGTGCTGGCGCAGATGTTTCCGGTGCCGGTGCGCTACACCGGGGCCTCGTTGGCGTTCAACATGGCCGGCATCTTCGGCGCGTCGATGGCGCCGTATCTGGCGACCTGGCTGGCGGCGAACCATGGCCTGGCGTGGGTCGGCTACTACCTTTCGGGTGCCGCGCTGATCACGCTGCTGGCCCTGTGGGCGATGCCGCCGCGCGTGGACTGAGGCGACGGCCAGGGCGCGACGCGAATCGCGCGGATCGGCTTGCGTCGCGCGCGGGCAGCCCCATAACGGGAGGACTTTTCCTTTCCCCAAGGGCACGCGCATGACAACCTCATCCAACGCGGCGGGCGCCGGCCAGTTTCTGATCGGCGGCGATCTCGCCGTCCATCGCCTCGGCTTCGGCGCCATGCGCATCACCGGCAAGGGGATCTGGGGCGAACCGGCCAATCGCGCGGGCGCGCTGGCCACCCTGCGCCGGTTGCCCGAACTGGGCGTGAACCTGATCGACACCGCCGACAGCTACGGCCCGGAGGTCAGCGAGAACCTGATACGCGAGGCGCTGCATCCGTACCCGGGCATGCTGGTGGCGACCAAGGGCGGGCTGACGCGGCACGGGCCGGATGTCTGGGCGCCGCTAGGGCGGCCGGAGTACCTGCGCCAGTGCGTGCTGATGAGCCTGCGCCGGCTCGGGGTGGAGCGCATCGACCTGTGGCAGCTGCACCGCATCGACGCCAAGGTGCCGCGCGACGAGCAGTTCGCGGCGATCGCGCAGATGCGGCAGGAAGGCCTGATCCGCCACGTCGGCCTGAGCGAGGTCGGCGTGGAGGAGATCGAGGCGACGCGTCGGCATTTTCCGGTGGCCACCGTGCAGAACCTCTACAACCTCGCCAACCGGCAGAGCGAGGCCATCGTCGACTACTGCGCCGCGCACGGCATCGGCTTCATTCCGTGGTTTCCGCTGGCGGCCGGCGCGCTGGCGGGGCCGGGGTCGGTGCTCAGCACCATCGCCGACAAGCTGCACGCCAGCAACGGCCAGGTGGCGCTGGCGTGGCTGCTGAAGCGCGCGCCGGTGATGCTGCCGATTCCCGGCACCTCCAGCGTTGAACACCTGCAGGAAAACGTGGCCGCTGCCCAGCTCACGCTGACCGACCAGGATTACGCCGCGCTGGAAGCTGCCGCGCGCTGAGCGCGCGGCGCACCAGTGAAGTGTGCGTACCGGTGAAGCTGGTCCGGACATACCAAGCATGGATATTGGCGCGAAAGCCGGCTTCTGGGGGGCAGCTGTTCCCGATCCCTTCTATGATTCGGACTGAAGAAACGTCCGGCTGGCGAGACGCTTCAGCAGGTGCTGCAGTCCGACTTGTACCGCCGCGGGCTGGTGCAGAAAGACACGTATCTGCGCTGCAGCTGGGGCGTCGGTCGCCTGCGACCGACGTTTGCGGGAGAGTAGCTGCATGGTGCCGCGCTCACTCGCTCGGGCCGGCGATGGTCGCGTCACGACGTTCGATAGAAAAGTATCAGGAACAATTTCTGCTGGCACCGTTGTTCATGCCCGCAGGGACGATCACATTTTCCCTGTCAGCATGCTTCAGCGAGTGCCGGCGCCACACGGGGCGCCGGCACTGTGCTGCCGCCTATTTCCCACTGGCGATGCAGGTTTGCGAAGTGCCCGCCGGCGGTGCATCCGAAGGCCACGCGGCCTTGGTAAGCGTCACGGAGCCCTGGCCCTGGAAGACTGTTGCGGAGTGACCCAGTTGCAGCAGATAGCTGCCGGCCGGACGCTGCCAGCGCTGATGGGTACCGTCGAAGTTGGTCAGCAGGCGCGGGTCGGCCACCACTTGCAGGTGCGCGGACTGGCCCGGCTTCAGGCTGACCCGGCACCATCCCGTCAGCCGCCGCACGCTGCCGCTGCCGGGCAGCGTCGCGTACAACTGCGGTACGTCGACGCCTTCGCGCGAACCGCGATTGGTCACCGTGAACGAGGCCACGACGCGACCGTGGTCGATGCGCGGCTTGAAATCGCTGTAGGCGAAATGCGTGTAGCCCAGGCCGTAGCCGAACGGGAACAGCGGCTGGATCCCCTTGCGCTGGTACCAGCGGTAACCGACATCGGCGCCTTCGATGTTGTAGTCCACCTGCTCGGCTGGCTGGCCCTGCGGCGGCAGGCCGATGCTGGCCAGGCCGGCGCCCGGGATTTGCGGGCGTGGCAGTTGCGCTTCGTTGCGCGGCCAGGTTACCGGCAGGCGCCCGGCCGGATCGACTTCGCCGTACAGCAGCCGCGCGATCGCCTCGCCACCTGCCGCGCCGGGATACCACGCTTCCAGCACCGCGCCCACCTTGTCCAGCCATGGCATCGCGACCGGACCGTTGTTTTCCAGCACGACGATGGTGTGTGGGTTGGCCCTGGCCACGGCAGCGACCAGCGCGTCCTGGTCGTCGGGCAAGGTCATGTGCGGCAAGTCGAAGCTTTCCGCCGCCCACTGCTCGACGAACACCACCGCGACAGTCGAATGCGCTGCCAGCCGGGCGGCGGCGGCCACATCCTTGCCATCGGCATAGCTCACCTTGCCGTGCGCACGCTGCATGATCGCCGCCAGCGGCGCGGAGGGCTGGTAGATGCGCGGCCCCGGCCACGCGGCAGGCGGCAGGCCCGGCACGGCGTTGCCTTCGGGCGACTGCACCGCCGAGGAGCCCCCCCCGGTCAGCACGCCCTTGTCGGCGTGGCCACCAATGACGGCGACCGACTGTGATGCTGACAGCGGCAGCAGCGCATCCTCGTTGCGCAGCAACACCGCACCCGCTTCCTCGGCCCGTTGCGCCACTTTGCGGTCGGCGGCGAAATCGATGGGTGCCGGCTTGGCCGGGTGGTCGATCACACCGTCGGCGAACAGGCTGCGCAGGATGCGCCGGACCATGTCGTCGATGCGCGACTGCGGCACCTGGCCGGACGCGACTGCGGCGCGCAGCGGCTGGTTGAAGTAGACCTCCTTGTCGAAGGTCTCGCCAGCGGATTCCTGGTCCAGCCCGGCCAGCGCCGACTTGGCCGCGCTGTGCACGGCACCCCAGTCCGACATCACGAAGCCGGGGTAGTGCCAGTCATGCTTGAGCACCGTGTTGAGCAGCCAGTCGTTCTCGCAGGTGTAGACCGCGTTGAGGCGGTTGTAGGAGCACATCACCGCGCCGGGGTGTCCGGTGTCGATGGCGATCTCGAAGGCCAGCAGGTCCGA
>JAJXTX010000172.1 GCA_021783385.1 Pseudomonadota bacterium | reverse complement strand
ATGCCGCGGCTGTTCGCCCAATCGCTGCGCACCGGCGTCTACCTGCGCGTACTGCAGGAGGGCACCGTGCAGGCCGGCGACGCGGTGCAGGTAGTGGCGCACGGGCGCGGGCGCGTGTCGATCCGTGCGCTGTTCGATGCCTACCTCAAGCCCAATGATCGCGCTGCGCAGAAGCTGCTGGCGCAGGCGCTGGAGTTGCCCGAGCTGTCGGCGGAGTGGCGCGCGGATATCGGGCAGCGGCTGGCGCGCCGATCCGGCACGGCCGATCCGGACCGGGACCACGGACGTTTCCGCACGCCGCCTTAACCGTCGGCGCAGAGAGGTCGCCGCAGCGGCGACTGGCGCGCTACGCTTGTCCCGTGCCACCTTCTCCATCCACATTTTCATGACGCCGCGACGGTGCAAATGATGGTGCCGATGAAAACGCCCGTGGCCCGCAAGCACCC
This sequence comes from Pseudomonadota bacterium, assembly GCA_021783385.1. Classification (GTDB taxonomy): domain Bacteria; phylum Pseudomonadota; class Gammaproteobacteria; order Xanthomonadales; family Rhodanobacteraceae; genus Rhodanobacter. The sequence continues at coordinate 5,153 of JAJXTX010000172.1, read as the reverse complement.
CTGGTCCGTTGCCTTCCTGCTGTTGGCCATGGCCGGGTCGGCGGGTGCGCAAGACATCTACAAATGCACCCGGGGCGGACACGTCGAATACACCGATCATCCCTGCCCCGGCGCCCATGCCGTGCTGATCCATCAGGCCGACGACCGCGAGATCATCGACCATTACCTCGATCTGGGTCAGGACGCCGTCGCAAAGCGCTATGCCGACTCCCATCACCTGCAGGGGCTTTACCAGCAGCGACTGGACGCCTTCAACCGCAGGCTGCAGGCAAGAACCCGGCAGCAGGCCGCCGACGCGCTGGCGGCGAAGCAGCGCGAAGAGGCTGCGCGGCAGCAGGCACTGGTCGATGCGGCGGCCAGCCGCGGACGGCTGCAGGGCGAGAACGATGCCCTGCGCCAGCAGATCGATCAGTACCGTGACCAGCAGCAGACCCAGCCGGTCTACAACGAGGCGCCCGCGTACTGGGGCGGCGCATCGCCCTACTGGAATCGTGGCTCCCGCCGCGATGACGGTCATGGCCATGAGCATGATCACGACCACGGCCCGCTCGAACCGCCGCCGCAGCCGGTATTCCACCCTTGCACCCAGTTGGCAGGCGGGCGCGTGCAGTGCTGAAGGCTGGCGCACGGAGCTGCACTGACTTGCCTGCCCATGGCTGATACGGAGCACCTGGCTTGAGCCTGCTCGGCATTCACCACGTGGCGCTGATCTGCTCGGACTACGCGCGATCGCGACGCTTCTATGTGGACCTACTCGGCTTTCGCGTGCTGGCGGAAAATCTGCGGGCGGAGCGCGCATCGTGGAAGCTGGACCTGGCCCTCCCCGACGGCAGCCAGCTCGAACTGTTCTCCTTCCCCGACCCACCGCCGCGACCCTCCCGTCCCGAGGCCTGCGGCCTGCGCCACCTCGCCTTTGCCGTGGCCGACATGGACGTCTGGGAGGCGCGACTCGGCGCCGCCGGCGTGGTGTGCGAGCCGATCCGCATCGACGAATACACCGGCCGACGCTTCATGTTCTTCGCCGATCCCGACGGTCTGCCGCTGGAGCTGTATGAGGCCGGCACGGGCCGGTGAGCGAAGCCGGAAATCATGGTCGCATGAGTCCAACGCGAACCACACCGGCTCCTGTGAGCCCCGCCCCTCACTCGGGTTCACCCCGGAGGGGAGAGGGCGACAGGCAAAAGCCCGCCGTGGGTGGGCGGGCTTTTGCCTGTCAGCCAGGTGCGTTGCCGATCAACCCAGCAGCACCCGGTTCATCCGCTGCACAAAGGCCGAGGGGTCGGGCAGCTGCGCACCGGCGGAGATTTCCGCCTGCTCCAGCAGCAGGGTGGCCAGATCGCGCGCCTTGGTCTCGTCGGCCTCCGCTTCGACCCGCTTGACCAGCGCGTGCGCGGGATTGATTTCCAGCGTGGGCTTGCTCTCGGGCATCGCCTGGCCGGCTTCACGCAGCAGGCGGGCCAGGTGGGGTGCCATCTCGTAGTCGCTCAGGGCAAGACAGGAAGGCGAGTCGGTGAGGCGGGCGGAGACTTTCACCTCGTCCACGCGGTCGCCGAGCAGCTCCTTCAGCTTCTTCAGCAGCGGCTCGGCTTCACGGGTGGCGGCCTCCTGCTTCGCCTTGTCAGCCTCATCCAGCGGCACGTCGCCCTTGGCCACGCTCTTGAGCTTCTTGCCCTCGTACTCGCTCAAGCTGCCGATCATCCACTCGTCGATGCGGTCGGACATCAGCAGCACTTCGATGCCCTTGGCCTTGAACGCTTCCAGCTGCGGGCTGCCGGCGGCGGCGGCGTAGCTGTCGGCGGTGATGTACCAGATGGCGTCCTGGCCCACCGCCATGCGGCCGATGTAGTCGTCGAGCGACACGTTCTGCTGCGTACCCTCACCCTTGGTACTGGCGAAGCGCAGCAGCTTGGCGATGCGCTCGCGGTTGTTGGCGTCCTCGCTGATGCCTTCCTTCAGCGTATTGCCGAAGGCCTTGCAGAAGGTGGCGAATTTTTCCGGCTCGTCGCGCGCCAGCTTCTCGATCAGATCGAGCACGCGCTTGACGCAGGCAGCCCTGATGCGGTCGAGCTGGCGGTTCTGCTGCAGGATCTCGCGGCTGACGTTGAGCGGCAGGTCGTCGGCATCGACCACGCCGCGCACGAAGCGCAGGTAGTTCGGCAACAGCTCCTCGGCGGCGTCCATGATGAAGACGCGCTTGATGTAGAGCTTGAGGCCCTTGCGCTCGTCGCGGCCGCCCATCATCAGGTCGAACGGCGGCTGCGACGGCAGGTACAACAGGGTGGTGAAGCTCTGGCTGCCCTCGACGCGGTTGTGCGTCCACGCCAGCGCGTCGTTGAAGTCGTGGCCGAGCGACTTGTAGAAGCTCTGGTAGTCCTCGTCGGAGATCTCGGCCCTGGGTTTGGTCCACAGCGCGGAGGCGGCGTTGGTGCTCTCGAACTCGCCGGTGGGCTTGCCGTCCTTCTCGACCGGCATGCGGATCGGAAATGCCACGTGGTCGGAATATTTGCGGATCAGCGACTTCAGCTGCCAGCCCTTGAGAAACTCGTCCTCGTCGGCCTTCAGGTGCAGGGTCACGGAAGTGCCGCGCTCGGCGGTGTCGACGGCCTCCAGCGAGTACTCGCCCTTGCCGTCGCTCTCCCACTTCACACCCGCGTCGGCCGGCGCGTCCGCGCGACGGGTGATCACGCTGACCTTGTCGGCCACCACGAAGGCGGAATAGAAGCCCACACCGAACTGGCCGATCAACCGTGCATCGGCCTTCTGCTCGCCGCTCATCGCCTCCAGGAAGCGGCGCGTGCCGGAGCTGGCGATGGTGCCGATGTTCGCCACCACCTCGTCGCGGGTCATGCCGATGCCGTTGTCGCGCACGGTGACGGTGCGCGCCTCCGCATCCCAGCTGACGTCGATGTGCAGTTCGCTGTCGCCGGCGGACAGCGCCGGGTTGGCGATCGACTCGAAGCGCAGCTTGTCGCAGGCATCGGAGGCGTTGGAGATCAGCTCGCGCAGGAAGATCTCCTTGTGCGAGTACAGCGAGTGCGTGACCAGGTGCAGCACCTGGGCGACTTCAGCTTCGAATTTGCGGGTTTCGGCGGGTGCGTTCATGCGTGCAGGTTCCGTGTGGTGCGGTTGCTTGGAGGTTGTCCCCTCTTCCGGCGGAAGAGGGCGCCCGTGCGGGCTCGAATCAGCGTGACGACGAGGCGTTTTGCAGCGCGGCGATGCGCTGGTCCAGCGGCGGGTGGCTCATGAAAAGCTTCTTGAAACCCTCGGCCAGCGGACCGGCGATGCCGAACGCGGCAATCGTGTTGGGCAGCGTGCTTTCGCCGTGGTTGAGCTTGAGCCGCTGCAGCGCGGCAATCATCGCGCCGCGGCCGGCGAACTGCGCGCCCGCCGCGTCGGCGCGGAACTCCCGCCAGCGCGAGAACCGTGCCACGATGATCGAGGCGAACAGGCCGAACACCACCTGCAGCACCATCACCACCACGAAATAGCCGATGCCGCCGCCGCGATTGCTGTTGCCGCCGGACAGCCAGCCGTCGACCACGCGGCCGATGATGCGCGCGGCGAGGATCACCAGCGTGTTCAGCACGCCCTGGATCAGGGTCAGCGTCACCATGTCGCCGTTGGCGACGTGGCCGATCTCGTGACCGAGCACGGCGCTGACCTGCTCGCGGTCCATCTGCTGCAGCAGGCCGCTGCTCACCGCCACCAGCGCGTGGTTCCGGCTGGCGCCGGTGGCAAAGGCGTTGATCTCCGGCGCATCGTAGATCGCCACCTCGGGCATGCCGATGCCGGCGGTCTGCGCATGGCGGCGCACGGTGTCGAGCAGCCAGCGCTCGGTCTCGTTCTGCGGCTGGGCGATCACCCGCGCGCCGGTGGAGCGCTTGGCCAGCCACTTCGACAGCGCCAGCGACATGAACGCGCCGCCCATGCCGAACACCGCGGCAAACACCAGCAACCCGCCCATCCCGCCATAGCCGTTGGCGGCGGCCATTCGGTCGATGCCGAACAGGTGCGCCACGATGCTCAGCAGCAGCAGCACGGCAAGGTTGGTAGCGATGAACAGGGCGATGCGACGCATGGAGGTACCTCGTGACAGTCATGCAGGCGCGGCAAAATCCGCGGGTAATCTGTCGGGGCTGGCGGCCTCGCTTTCAAGGGTGGTCGCGCAGTGCCGTACCATGCAAAGCCCTTCAGCCGGGCCGACCCCGGAGTACCGGCATGACCTACCGCGGACGCTTTGCCCCCTCGCCCACCGGGCAGCTGCACTTCGGCTCGCTGGTCGCCGCGCTGGGCAGCTGGCTGTGCGCGCGCCACGCCGGTGGCCAGTGGCTGCTGCGGATGGAAGACATCGACCCGCCGCGCGAGGTTCCCGGCGCAGCTGCCGCGATGCTGACCGCGCTGCCGCGTTTCGGGCTGCTCGCCGACGCGCCGGTGCTGTGGCAGTCGCAGCGGATCGCGGCCTATGACGCCGCGTTCGAACGGCTGCGTGCGACCAACCAGGTATTCCCCTGCTGGTGCAGCCGCAGTGAGCTGGTGGCGGCCGACGGCATGCATCGCGACGGTCGCTGCGTGGCCGCGGCCGATCCGGCGCGCGCGCCGGCGTGGCGGCTGCGCACGCCGGACGTCACGCTGAGCTTCGACGACGCGCTGCAGGGGCCGCAGCGGCAGAACCTGCGCGACAGCGCCGGCGACTTCGTGGTCCGCCGCGTCGAGGGTTTCTACTCCTACCAGCTGGCCTGCGTGGTGGACGACGCGCACCAGGGCATCACCGAGGTGGTGCGCGGCAGCGACCTGCTGGAGTCGACGCCGCGCCAGATCTGGCTGCAGCGTCTGCTCGGCCTGCACACGCCGAGCTACCGGCACCTGCCGCTGGTGCTGGACGCGCAGGGGCACAAGCTGTCCAAGTCGACGCGGGCGCTGCCGGTCGATCCGGCCGACCCGCTGCCGGCGCTGCGGCAGGCGCTGGCCTTTCTGCAGCAGCCGGCCGTGCCGGCGGCACTCGGCGTGCAGGATCTGCTGACGCACGCACTGGCGCATTTCAAGCCGGCACTTTTGCCGCATTGCAGCGGTCACTCTGGCGTCTGAAACGCTATAAAGCGTGCATGCCGCATGTCACGTGACAAATTGCAAAGCAGTTCTGCGACGATGCCGGC
>JAJXTX010000171.1:2984-5645 GCA_021783385.1 Pseudomonadota bacterium | reverse complement strand
TTGGTGGAGGTGGCGGGAGTCGAACCCGCGTCCGAGAGCGTTCAACGCCCGGATCTACATGCTTAGCTCACCGTTCGATCTCGTTCCGCGACAAGCACGATGGGCGAAGCGCACCGCGGAACCAGCCTGATTGATTTGACCTAGTACCGCCAGGCGGCAGTCTTCGGCGATCCCGTGATAATGACCCTACACCGACGAGCACGAGCACAAGTGGGTTCGGGGCTTACGCCTTAAGCGGCGAGAGCGTAGTTGTCGTCGTTGGCAACTAGAAGTTTGCTGCTGGATTTACGAGGAAAGCTGCCCCCTCGGCATGCACCAAGTCATCTCACTACCCCCGTCGAAGCCAGAACACCCCCGGGGAAGCTGATACAACATCGTTAGTATAGTAGGCCGCGGTTGGTATCACCAAGCTCGCTCTGCTATGCGTCATGTATTTCGTCCAGCGCGTCTCGGGACACCGGAGCGACCATCGTGCATGCCGATCGCGGCGGGCCGGCCGCGGCTTCCGGCAGCGGCTTGCACAGGTTGTCCACGCGGGAATCCAACGTCTATAATTGAAAGGTTGAATCCTCCGTATCCGAAGCGCTTGTGGAAATGATCTCGATGACTCGATTGCAATTGCTTGGCATGACCGCAACGCTCGCCCTGCTTGCTACCGCCAGCGTCCATGCCGAAGGTGACAAGGCTGCCGGACGCACCCTGGTCTATACCTGCGCGGGCTGCCACGGCATTCCCGGATACAGCAACGCGTATCCGCAATACCCGGTACCGAAAATCGCCGGCCAGAACGAGCAGTACATCATCAACGCGCTGCATGGCTACAAGAGCGGCGAGCGCACGCATCCGACCATGATGGCGCAAGCGCAAAGCCTGTCCGATACGGACATTCAAAACATCGCCGCCTACCTTTCCAGTCTCGCCAAGTAGTCGCCAAGGACTTTACGCATGAAATGTGCGATCACCCTGTTTACCGCAGTCGTTGTGCTGACACTGGCTTCTGGCCAGGCCCTGGCCGGTGGCAACATCGCCCGTGGCAAGCAGAAGGCGGCCACCTGCTTTGCCTGCCACGGCGTCGATGGCAATGCCGTCAATCCGCAGTACCCTCGCTTGGCCGGTCAGTACAACGAATACCTCCAGCAGGCGTTGCACGAATACAAGGACGGCCGGCGCAAGAATCCGATCATGATGGGCATGGCTGCAGCCCTCACCGACCAGGACATCGAGGATGTGGCTGCCTACTTCTCCAGCCTGCCAAGCAAGCTCGGTACGTTGCAGGGTCATATCCAGGGCGACAACAAGTAAGCCCGCCGTCCAAGCCTGTGCAGAAGGCCCGCGCATGCGGGCCTTTTTCGGTTCGACTGCAGGGCCACGGCTCAGACCGCGGCAGACTTCCCGTCGGCCCGGCTGTAATAGGGCTTTTCGCCGCCCGCGTGGTCGGTCGCATCGCGCACCGCCGTGATCTCCGGCACACGCTCGCGCAGGGTTTTCTCGACACCCTGCTTGAGCGTCACATCGACCATGCCGCAACCGTGGCAACCGCCGCCGAACTGCAGCAGCACCACGCCGTTGGCATCAATTTCCAGCAGAGTGACGCGACCGCCGTGAGATGCCAGCCGCGGATTGACCTCCGCTTCCAGCACATAGCGCACGCGCTCGATCATCCCGGCCTCCGCCCCCGGAACATCGCCCTTGATCCTGGGCGCGCGAATATTGAGCTGGCCGCCGGTGGCAGTCGGCTCGAAGTCGATGCTGGCCTGATCGAGCCAGCTGGCGCTGTCGCCATCCACATGGAAATCGAACCCGGCGCATTCGATCGTCCACTCGCCACCGGCAAGGTCCGCAGCCTCGCAGAACTCCAGTTCGCAATTGGCCGCCGGCGTGCCCGGCGCGGTGACACGAAGGCGGATACCGAGGCCATCAGTAGCCTGCTGAGACAGCAGCCGCCGGAAATGCTGCTGCGCGCGTTCGGAGATGTCGATCATGCCTGTTCCCGTATTGCCCATGGCCCGCTTAGCAAGCCTGCGTAGTGAATCAGCACCATTTTAGTCCTGTTTTCATTTCGATGTGCGCTTTTGACATTTGCAGGCGCAGCTTCGACGCTTCGCGTTTCCTTCCCACACATGGATATCGCAATGAACGCGAACGAACTTGCCGCCCTGCACTGCCAGCCACGCCACGGTGCGCAGGATGCACTGGATGCTGCACGGGCAGCCAAGCTGCTGCTGCTGCTGCCTGGATGGGAGCTGCACGCGGATGGCAAGGCGATCATCAAGGACTTCCGCTTTGCCGACTTCCATCGCACTCTGGGTTTCATCAATGCAGTCGGCTTCATGGCCAACCACGAGGATCATCATCCTGACATGGAGGCCGGCTACGGCCACTGCCAGCTGCTCTGGTCCACGCACGATGCAGGCGGACTGTCGATGAACGACTTCATCTGCGCCGCGCGCGTCGAGGCCTTGCTCGCACGTTGACTTGGCCAGACCCTGCCGACCCGAACCGCTAAAAGTCTGTGCGCGCCTTTTCGTTCATCCATACGAGCCGCTTGCCTTTCACCGACAGCACGTCGAGGAACTCCTTGAGGTCTTCCGGCAGCGGCGCGGAGAAGCTGTAGGCGCGGTCGTCGAGGTCGAAGCTCATGTGCGACGCGTGCAAGAACAT
>JAJXTX010000171.1:0-2884 GCA_021783385.1 Pseudomonadota bacterium | reverse complement strand
GGCGTTGTCGATGCGCTGGCCATCCCGCTCGGGGCCGATCTCGACTTGACGTACACCGTGAGGTGCGCCGGGGGAAGTTGGCGTTTGCATTGAAAAAAACCTGCTGAAATAGGATACTCGACAGGCGCCGCATTCTGCCCATCGATATCTGGATCGGGCCGGATGCCCGCCCGTAACGTCGGCGAGGATTGCGTCGGTTGCCATTCGGCACCGGTCGCGACTCCCTTTCATCGTAACGGTTCGGGTTGCTGTTTGTCCGATGCCATGAGGCAGCGGGGCAGCGGGCGCAGAAACCGGATCATCCCGACACCGGCAACGGTGTCGTTCATTTTGCCGCTTCACCGCAGCGACGCGATCCCCGGCAGGCCGCCATAACGGCGCCACCGAGGCACGCGACGCGCGGCAAGCCGAGGATTACCACCATGAAACGTATGTTGATCAACGCGACTCAGCGTGAAGAGTTGCGCGTGGCCATAGTCGACGGCCAGAACCTTTACGATCTCGATATCGAGATCCCCTCCCGCGAACAGCGCAAGTCGAACATCTACAAGGGCCGCATCACCCGTGTGGAAGCCTCGCTGGAGGCCTGCTTTGTCGAGTACGGCGCCGAGCGCCATGGCTTTCTGCCGGTCAAGGAAATCTCGCGCGACTACTTCACCCCCGGCCTCGATCCGCACAAGGCGACCATCCGCGAGCTGCTCAAGGAAGGTCAGGAAGTCGTCGTGCAGGTGGAGAAGGAGGAGCGCGGCAACAAGGGCGCAGCGCTGACCACCTTCATCAGCCTGGCCGGCCGCTACATGGTGCTGATGCCGAACAACCCGAAAGCGGGCGGCGTATCGCGGCGGATCGAGGGCGAGGACCGGCAGGCGCTGAAGGAGGCGCTTGACCATGTGACGGTGCCGGACGACGTCGGCCTGATCGTGCGCACCGCCGGCCTCGGCCGCGACGCCGAGGAACTGCAGTGGGACCTCGATTACCTGCTGCAGTTGTGGAAGTCGATCTCCGAGGCGGCGGTCAAGCAGCGCGCACCGTTCCTGATCTATCAGGAATCGAAGCTGTTCATCCGGGCCCTGCGCGATTACCTGCGCAGCGATATCGGTGAGATCCTGGTCGACGAGGAGTCGCTTTACAACGACGCCCGCGACTTCATGCAGCAGGTGATGCCGAACGCGCTGCGCAAGCTGAAGCTGTACAAGGACGACACCCCGCTGTTCACCCGCTACCAGATCGAGACGCAGATCGAGAACGCGTTCGATCGCCAGGTGCGCCTGCCTTCCGGCGGCTCGATCGTGATCGACCAGACCGAGGCGCTGACCGCGATCGACATCAATTCCTCGAAAGCCACCAAGGGCAGCGACATCGAGGACACCGCATTCAACACCAACTGCGAAGCGGCGGTGGAAATCGCGCGACAGCTGCGGATCCGCGATGCCGGTGGCCTGATCGTGATCGACTTCATCGACATGGACAGCCCGAAGCACCAGCGCGAAGTGGAAGACCGCCTCAAGGATGCTTTGAAGCTGGATCGCGCGCGCGTGCAGATCGGCCGCATCTCGCGCTTCGGCCTGCTGGAAATGTCACGCCAGCGCCTGCGCCCGAGCCTGGGCGAAGCGTCCCAGATCGTATGCCCGCGTTGCGAAGGCCACGGTCATATCCGCGGCGTGGAATCACTGGCGCTGTCGACGCTGCGCCTGATCGAAGAGCACGCGATGAAGGAAAACACCGGCCAGGTGCTGGTGCAGGCGCCGCCCAGCGTGGTCAATTTCCTGCTCAACGAAAAGCGTGCCAGCGTGGTCGAGATCGAAATGCGCCACAAGGTGCATGTGATGATCATCGCTGACGAAAAGCTGCAGACGCCGCACATCGAGATCCAGCGCATCCGCGAAGCGGACATGGGCGAACACAGCAAGCCCAGCTACGAGCGTCTTACCGCGGTGGAGTCGTCCGAACTGCCCAAGATGGGCCAGATGCTCGGCAGCGGCGAGCAGCCGGCGGTCAGCGGCGTGCTGCCGTCCAGCCCTGCCCCCCTGCGCGAGGAAGTGATCAAGCCGGTTGCGGCGCCCGCGCAACCGGCGGCAGTCCGCCCGCAGCCGGCAATAGCACCCGCCGCAGCGGCACCCTCTGGCGGCATCATCGCACGCCTGCTGGGCTGGTTTCGCAGCGCCGAGGCGGCGGCTCCGGCAGCCAGCAGCGGACAGCGCAGCCTGGGCGCCGACGGCGCGGCTTCCGCCCGTCGCGATGAGCGCAGCAACCGATCTGGGCAGGCGTCAAATGTGTCGAGCGCGTCGCCGGGTCGCCATCCGCGCCGCGACTCGGCCGGCCCGCATGCCGCGAAATCGGCAGCGCCCCAGCAGCCCAGGAGCGGCCGCCAGCGCAATGAGGCAGCATCGCGCCAGGCGCAACCGGCGCAGACCCAGACCGCCAAGGCAGAACGCCAGCCGAAGCCGGCGACGCCCGACAATCAGCCTTCGCGCAGCGAACGCAAAGCCAACCCGCCACAGCCCAGGAGCGATCGTCAGCCGCGCGCTGCCGCGAGTGAGCGACCGATCGCGCTGGCAACGGACGATCTGGGCAAGGATCCCGATCAGGTGATTCCCGAGCTTGCTCCCGGTGCCCCGGAGTCCGACCCGGGCGAACTCGATGCTGATGGCAACCAGGTGCGCCGCCGCCGCGGGCGTCGCGGCGGGCGTCGCCGGCGGCGGCATGACGAGGCAGGTGCGAACGGCAGCAGTCCCGATACGGCGCTTGCGCAGGCACTCGACGATGAAGATCGCGATGATGCGGGCAACGGCGCGAGCCCATCGAAACCGAGTGACCGTTCCGGGGTACGGCGTGGCAACCAGCCTCTGGCTAGCGCCACCGACAGCCGCCCGGAAGCAACGTC
>JAJXTX010000011.1:13979-23946 GCA_021783385.1 Pseudomonadota bacterium | reverse complement strand
CTCGCGCAGCTGGCCGAGCAGGCGATCGAACTGGCCCAGCGCCTCGACCGCGCTGCCGTGCACGCCGTCCAGCGGCAGGATACCGTCCAGGAGCGGGCCGTCGACGAGCGGGGCGTCCAGCGGTCCCACCTCGCCAGGCTCGCCCTCGCCACGCTGGCCGACGATCAGGCCGGCATACATGCGGTCCAGTCCGAACTGCCACGAGTTTGCATCCACCGCAGCGGCGCCGGCCTCGGCCTTCATCGCGGCGTCCAGCCCCCACGCCACGCGGGCCCGGCGCAGCCAGCGCTCCAGCGCATCGCGGCCGCTGCGGTCGATCGCGAAACGTCGCGCCACCGCCGGCACGTCGAGAAAATCCAGCACTTCGCTCACCGTGAAGCGGCTCTCGGCCAGCTCCAGCATGCGCGCAAACGCACTCATCAACGGATGCGCGCGCGCCAGCCCGACGTCGGCCAGATGCCACGGCAGGTGCAGCGGATCGGCGCGGTAATGCGCCGGCTCGCCGAATACCGCGGGCAGGTAGGGCGCATACGTGGCGATCTCCGGCGCCATCACCACGATGTCGCGATGCTGCAGCCCGGGATCGTCGGCGAGGCAGCGCAGCAGCGCGTTTTTCAGCACCTCCAGCTCGCGCAGGCGCGTGTGGCAGGCGTGCACGCGCAGACTGGCGTCAGCCGCAGCGGGAGACGCAGCGCCGACCAGCTCCGGCTGCAGGCAGCGGATGCTCGACTGCAGCCGCGCCAGCAGCGAGGTGGCGGCAGGCAGGGGCTCGGCCTCGTCGAGCGGATCACGCTCCTCGATTGCGTCACACTCATCCAACGTGATGCAGAAATCCTGCGCGATGCGGCCCAGCGCCACCAGCAGCGGATGGCCGATCTCGTAATACAGCGCGTCCGGATCGCCCTGTTGCGCCAGCTGGAACCGGCGCGTGCGCAGATCCGACCAGTACTCGCGGCAGGGGTCGGGAAAGTAGAGGTGCACCGGCGCATGCCGCGCGCGCGCCTGCAGCGCGGCCAGCACATCGGGCGGCAGGTGGCTGACGCCGAACACGTGCAGCGGTTCGTCGCTGCCGTCGCCATGCGCCTGCAGCGCGTCCAGCAGCGCGGCACTGCGCCGGGCGCGGTGCGGCCGGCCGATCGCCGCCTGCACCGTGTGCCACAGCTGCGCCTGCCAGTCGCGGCTGGCGCGGCCGCTGCGCTGCTCCCAATCGAGGATCCAGTCCGGCCGGTAGATCAGGTACTGGGTGTACAGCCCGGCCAGATGCTCGGCCAGCTGGAAGCTGCGCCTCGCGGCGTCGTCGCCGCCGAGGTAGGCGCCGACTTCCGGCGCGGCCAGCGTCGGCAGCGCCGTCAGCAGGCGCCAGCGCAGCACCTCGCGCCGGTAGGCGCCGCCGATCAGCGCCTCGTCGCCAAGCACGCGCCGCGCCGTCTGCTCGAACCATTGCCACGGCAGGATCATCGCGTAGTTGGCGGCGATGCCGTGGCTGCCGTGCGGGCCGCGGCGTTGCGCGAAACGGCCCAGCAGCCAGCGCTGCAGCCCGGGATGCGCCACTACCACGGTCTGCGCGGCCAGCGGATTGGCCGGCCGCTGCGCCTCCAGCAGCCCGGCCAGCGTATCGGCCAGCCGCTCCGTGCGGCTGCCGCGATGGACGATCAGTGCGCCCGGGTTTTCCGTCATCCGTTGCTGCCCAGCATGTAAAGGTTTGGCCGATGCCGCGAAGTCACAGCATAGCGGCGGTGCCCGGTGCGGACATCGCCGCGCTCCGCCGGGGCGATCCGCTGTACCGGTGAACGCGCTAATCTGGCAACTGGGACCAGGTCGGCCGGGTCGCCGGTGGCAAGCGCGGGAGCTGGCCCGGGCGGCGGTCGTTTTCTGGTCAAGGGGCAGGCGGCGGTCATGATGAGTCAGCAACCAGCATCGGGCGAGCTGCGCGAGCGCTTCTACCGCAGCGTGGCGGAGACGCTGAGCCTGCTGCATACGGCACCGGGCTACGACCGCCTGCTGGCAATGCGCGAGGTGGCGCGGATTCTGGCTGCCACCATGCAGCTGCCGCTGGTCTGGATCGGGCGTCGCGAGGCCGGACAGGCCCGGCTGGAGATCCTCGCTGCGGCGGGTCCGGCGGCGGCGTATGCCGCTTCGCTGCAGCTCAGCGCCAACGCGCATGAACCGGGCGGCCAGGGCCCGGTGGCCATCGTGCTGCGCGAAGGACGCGCCCGCGCCACCCCGATCGACGCGCCCGAGTTCGCACCGTGGCGCACGGCGGCGCGCAGCCAGGGCTTCGGTTCGTGCATCGTGGCGGCGGCGGGCACGCGCGATGGCGACCAGCTGGTGCTGGCAACGTATGCCGGTGCCACCGGCCCGGCGCTGGGCGATGATCTGCTCGACTGGGCGCAGCGGCTGGCCGACGAGCTGGCGCGTTTCTGGGATCACCAGGCCCTGCTGGAGCGCGAACTGCGCATGAGCCGCTATCGCGACGCGCAGCGCTCGATCCAGCGCGCGCTGCTCGACCAGCCCGATCCGCCGGGTGTCTACCGCACGCTGGCGCAGGCGCTGGTCGAGATTGCCGGAGCCGCGGCCGTCGATGTCTACCTGGACGATGGCGAGGATGCCGGTGCCGACAACCTGCTGCGCCGGGTCGCGCTGGCCGGACCGATGGCCGCAGCCATGCAACTGCTGCCGGTGCCGCCGCGCGTCGCGGCAGATGCGACTGCCTATACCCCCACACTGGCGCTGATGCGTGGCGTCCCGGTGGTGCGCACGCATCCCGCCCACCACGCGGACATGGCGCCGGCGTGGCGCAGCGAGCCGCTGGCCGGGATGGGTGCGGTGGGCTGCTGGCCGCTGTTCGATGCGCGCGCCAGCGAGACCGGCATGACGCCACGCCCAGTGGGCGTGTTCGTGGTGGTCGCGGCGGAGCCGGATGCCTTCGATGCGGAAATGCGGCGGCTGCTGGACGAGATAGCCGACGCCGCCAGTCTGGCCCTGAAGCAGCACGAGCAGCGTCGGCAGCTGGCCGAGGAGCAGGCGCGGCAGACCTATCTGGCGCTGCACGACGCGCTCACCGGACTGCCCAATCGCCGCGCGCTCGATCACCACCTTGACGGCGTGCTGGTCCGCGCCGAGCGGCATGCGCGGATGGTGGCCGTGGGCCTGTTGGACCTGGACGATCTGAAGCCGATCAACGATCGCTACGGGCATGCCGCTGGCGACGAAATTCTGCGCGAAGTGGCAGTGCGCTTGCGCGATGCCCTGCGCGGCCAGGACTACGTGGCGCGCCTGGGTGGCGACGAGTTCGTGCTGGTGTTCGAGGAGCTGGAGCGTGAGCGCGATCTGGACGGTCTGCTCGAGCGGGTGTGGCAGGCGTTGCAGCAGCCGATGGCGATCGACCGCGGCAGCCTGCAGCTGTCGGCGAGCCTGGGCATCGCGCTGTTTCCCACGCACGGCGACGCCAGGGGCGAGCAGCTTCTGCGTCGCGCCGACCAGGCCATGTACGAAGCCAAGCTGCACAAGCAGCAGCGCACGCGCTGGTGGTCGCTGCTGCCGCCGGAGGCGGCGACCGAACTGCCGGGCGAGCCGCGCGCGCGCGGGCTGTCGCCTTACGGCGAGCAGGCCGCAGCGCTGCTGCGGCCATGCCTGGAACTGCTGAGCCCGCGGCTGCCGGCGCTGATGCGCTCTTACCACGCCGAGCTGCTGGCGCATACGGGCGCGACCAACCTGCTGGCGGCGCTGCCGGCCGGCGACGTGGAGGCGGTCAAGCAGCGCATGGCGCAGTATCTGCTGGCGCTGCTGCGGCCGGATCTGGATGCGGACAACCATCGCAGCCGGGCGCGACGCTCGGGCTTCTTCTATGCCGCCTGCGGGGTGGAGGAGGCGTGGCTGCTGGAGGGCATCGAACAGCTACGCGATCTGCTGGTAATTACGCTGGGCTTCAGTGCCAGCCGCGACCGTCGTGCGCTGGGCATCGTGCTGCAGCGTCTGGGGCTGGAGCAGCAGTGGCAGCTCGAAAGCATGCGCGAACTGCAGCGTCGGCGGGTCGCGCTGCTGGCGCGGATCAACGCGCTGGCCTGGGCGGCCGACAGTTACCTGGAGCTGATCCAGGGCGTGGTCGATATCCTGATCGGCCATGACGAAATCACTGCTTGCGCGGTCGGACGCCCGGATGACACCGGTCAGCTGACCTACGAGGCGGTGGCCGGCACCGCGTTTGCCGATTACCTGCGGGCGCTCGGTCGCGGCGAGGCGGCGTCGATCCGGGTCGATGCCAACCATCCGGAGGGCGGTGGCCCCAGCGGACGCGCGTGGCGCTCGGGTGCCATCGAGCACTGCGTGCACTATGCCAGCGATCCGGCCATGGCCAGCTGGCAAACGGTGGCTGCAACCGTGGGCATCGTCTCCAGCATCGCGGTACCGCTGTGTCCGCTGCCGCGCATGCCGGCCGCGATCCTCACGATCTACAGCAGCTACGCCGGCGGTTTCCAGAGCGAGGATCAGCGCGCGTTCGTGGAGCAGATCAAGGTCGTGCTGGATCTCGCCCTGGCGCGGCTGGCGCCGCCGCGGCTGGGCACCCAGCTGCTGCCGTTCTTCGTGCGTGAGCGTTGGCGCGCCAGCGTCGCCACCGATGCGCTGGAGATGCACTACCAGCCGGTGGTGCGACTGGCCGATGGCTGCGTGGTGGAGCTGGAAGCGCTGGCCCGCCTGCGCGACGACGACCGCACGCTGCTGCTGCCCAGCCGCTTTCTGCCCGCGCTGGGTGACGACGAGCTGGTCGTGCTGTTCCGACAGGGCCTGCAGCAGGCCGCCAGCTGCCGCGCGCAGCTGGCGCAGCAGGGACACCCGCTGGACATGGCGGTGAACGCGCCCGCGGCCGCGCTGGAGGATGACCGGTATGTGCAGGTGGCGGCCGCGGTGCTGCGCAGCGGCGGTTGCCCGTCGAACGCGCTGCTGCTGGAGATCCTCGAATCGCCGCTTGGCGCGGAGACTTCCGCGCCGCTGGCCAAGGCCGGCATGCAGGCGCTGAAGGCGCTCGGCTTCCGCCTCGTCGAGGACGATCTGGGCGCCGGCTACAGCTCGCTGATCCGGCTGCGTCAGTGGCCCTTCGATCGGGTCAAGATCGACCAGGCGATCGTCAGCCAGGTGGCCGACGACCCGCTGCGCTCGCTGCGCTTCATCCGCCAGCTGATCCGGCTCGGCCACGATCTGGCGCTGGAAGTGGTGGTGGAAGGACTGGAGACGCCGGGCCTGATCGAGGCGGCGACGATCCTGGGCGCGGATCTGGGGCAGGGTTACGCGCTGGCACGGCCGATGCCGCCAGCCATGCTGATCGACTGGCTGGAGCACTTTCGCATGCAGCCGGATGCCTGGCGGCCGCGCACCGCACTGGGTGCCCTGGCCGGCGCTCTGCAATGGGAGGAGCAATTCGGCGCGCTGCCCGCCGACCCTGTCTTCTGGCAGCGCCACGCGCACGCGGGCTGCGCTTCTGGCAGCTACCTGCAGGGCAGCGGGGCCACGCTGCCCGGGCTGACCGAAAGCCACGACGCGATGCATGCGGCGGCCGTCGCCGGACCGCACGACGCGGCTTACCGCAGCGCGCGCGTGCGCTTCCTGGACCTGCTGATTGCCCACGCCCAGGCGCAGGAGCAGCTGGCCGGTGGCCACGCCCCGCCGCCGCACTGAGGCATTGCCGGCGCGATCGCATCGCTATGAGGTATGGACCCGCGCGCGGGCGTGCCCGGTGGACGCATTCGGCGAAGGACCGCAGATGCTCGGCATCGACCCGGCGGTGTGCATCGACTGCAATGCCTGCCTCAGCCAGTGTCCGCTGCGCGCGATCCATCCGGAGCACGCGGTGCCGGAGGCGATGCGCGAAGACATCGCGCTGAATCACCGGCAGGCGCGCGGTCGACGAGCTGTCCGGCAACGCCGTGCTCAACGGTGTGCCAGTGACGCTCAGCCTGCCCAACGCGCCGGCGTGAGCGGGCAGTCAGCGTGCTGCCACGGCTTCGACAGTCGCACAGCATGCAAAAAGGCCCGGTCGCATGACCAGGCCTTTTCGAAAAGATCGCAGAGATCCCAGGTGTGGTGGGCGGTGCAGGGATCGAACCTGCGACACCTGCCGTGTGAAGGCAGTGCTCTACCGCTGAGCTAACCGCCCGCCGTGAGCGCGGAATAGTAGGGGCGATCTGCCGTTCGGTCAATGCCTGTGATCGGTGGCTGCGGCTCGCAACGGGCTGTCGGGGGGCGGCTTGCTAAACTGGCAGATCACCCATTGCGGCAGTGTGCACCATGGATTTCCTCAACGCTCACCTGGCCTCCATCCTGCATGCGCTGCAGCAGTTTCATCTGACGCCGTGGAAGGCGGTGGGCTATGCCGGCACGCTGCTGTTCACCAGCCGCTGGTTCGTGCAGGTGTACTACACGCGCAAGTACAAACGGGTGGTGATGCCGCTGGCGTTCTGGTGGCTGTCGGTGGCGGGCAGCATGCTGCTGCTGGCGTACTTCGTGGTCGGCAAGAACGATTCGGTGGGCATCCTCTCCAACTTTTTCCCGGTATTCGTGTCGACCTACAACCTGGTAGTGCACCTGCGCCATCGCCGCAACAGCGTGACCGGCGACAGCGTGCCATGAGCATGCGTCGCTGCCGCGCGGTGGTGCGGGATCATTCGGGGTCGTAGTCCAGCTGCGAGGAGAGCCAGCGTTCGGCTTCGGCAAGCGTCCAGCCCTTGCGCCGGGCGTAATCCTCGACCTGGTCCTTGCCGATCCGGCCGACCACGAAGTACTGGCTGTCCGGGTGCGCGTAGTACCAGCCGGAGACGGCCGCGGCCGGGTACATCGAGAAGCCCTCGGTGAGCGTGATGCCGGTGTTGGCGGTGACGTCGAGCAGGGCGAACAGGGTGGTTTTCTCGGTATGGTCGGGGCAGGCCGGATAGCCTGGCGCGGGTCGGATGCCACGGTACTGCTCGGCCACAAGCGCCGCGTTGTCCAGCGCCTCGTTCGGCGCATAACCCCAGAACTCGCGCCGCACGCGCTCATGCAAATGCTCGGCGAAGGCCTCGGCGAGGCGGTCGGCGAGCGCCTTGAGCAGGATCGAGGAGTAGTCGTCGTAGTCGGCCTCGAAGCGTGCCAGATGCGACTCGATGCCGATGCCGGCGGTGACCGCGAAGCCGCCGATCCAGTCGGGCCGGTCGAGCTGTTTCGGCGCGATGAAATCGGCGAGGCAGAAATCGGGGCGTTCGGCGGGTTTCTCGGCCTGCTGACGCAGGCTGTGCAGGGTGGCCAGGCGTTCGCTGCGCGTGCTGTCGGTGTACAGATCCACGTCGTCGCCGGTGCTGGCGGCGGGCCAGAAGCCGATCACCGCGCGGGCGGTGAGCCAGCGCTCGGCGACGATCCGGTCCAGCATCGCCTGGGCATCGCGGAACAGCTCGCTGGCCTGGCTGCCGACCACAGCGTCGGTGAGGATCGCCGGGTAGTGGCCGGCCAGCTCCCAGGTCTGGAAGAACGGCGTCCAGTCGATGTAAGGGCGCAGCGTGGCCAGGTCGTAGTCGTCGAACACGCTGACGCCGGGTGCCTGCGGCTGCGGCGGCTGATAGGCGGCCCAGTCGCAGCGGAACGGCTGCGCGCGCGCCCGGGCCAGCGGCACCAGCTGCTTGCCCGGGCCGCGGCTGCGGTGGCGTTCGCGCACGTCGGCGTAATCGGCGCGTACCTTGGCCAGGAAATCCTCGACCAGATCCTTGCTCACCAGCGACTGCGCCACGCCGACCGCGCGCGAGGCATCCTTCACCCATACCGTGCCGGCCCGGTAGTGCGGCTCGATCTTCAGCGCGGTGTGCGCGCGCGAGGTGGTGGCGCCGCCGATCAGCAGCGGGATGTGGAAGTTCTGCCGCTGCATCTCGCGCGCGACCTGGCTCATTTCCTCCAGCGACGGCGTGATCAGGCCGGACAGGCCGATCATGTCGGCGTTCTCGGCGATCGCGGCTTCCAGGATCTTCTGCGCCGGCACCATCACGCCGAGGTCGATCACCTCGAAGTTGTTGCAGCGGAGCACCACGCCGACGATGTTCTTGCCGATGTCATGCACGTCGCCCTTGACCGTGGCCATGATGATCTTGCCGTTGTTCTTGCCCATGTCGCCGGTGCGCAGCTTTTCCGCCTCGATGTACGGCAGCAGATAGGCCACCGCGCGCTTCATCACGCGGGCGGACTTGACCACCTGCGGCAGGAACATCTTGCCGGCGCCGAACAGGTCGCCGACCACGTTCATGCCGTCCATCAACGGGCCCTCGATCACGTCCAGCGGACGCGTGGAAAGCTGGCGCGCTTCCTCGGTATCCTCGACCACGTACTGGTCGATGCCGTGCACCAGCGCGTGGCTGAGCCGCGCACGCACCGGCTGTTCGCGCCAGGCCAGCGTCTCGACCACCGCGGCGCCGCGCTTGCCCTTGTAGTTGTCGGCGATCTCCAGCAGCCGCTCGGTGGCGTCCTCGCGGCGGTTCAGCACCACGTCCTCGACGCGTTCGCGCAGCGCAGGGTCGATGTCGTCGATGATCGTCAGCGCGCCGGCGTTGACGATGCCCATGTCCATGCCGGCGCGGATCGCGTGGTACAGGAACACCGAGTGGATTGCCTCGCGCACCACGTTGTTGCCGCGGAACGAAAACGACACGTTGGAGACGCCGCCGGAAATGTGGCAGTCGGGAAAGCGCCGCTTCAGCTCGCGGGTGGCCTCGATGAAATCCACCGCGTAGTTGTTGTGCTCCTCGATGCCGGTGGCGATGGCGAAGATGTTGGGGTCGAAGATGATGTCCTCGGGCAGGAAATCCAGCTCGCGGGTGAGCAGCTCGTGTGCGCGCGCGCAGATCTCCACCTTGCGTTCGCAGGTGTCGGCCTGGCCCTGCTCGTCGAATGCCATCACGACGGCGGCGGCGCCGTACTGCTGCACCTTGCGCGCGTGTTCGAGAAACTGCGCCTCGCCTTCCTTCATCGAGATCGAGTTGACGATGCCCTTGCCCTGCAGGCAGCGCAGGCCGGCCTCGATCACCGTCCACTTGGACGAATCGATCATGAACGGCACGCGCGCGATGTCCGGCTCGGAGGAGATCAGGTTGACGAAGCGCGTCATCGCCGCCTCGGAGTCGATCAGGCCCTCGTCCATGTTGATGTCGAGCACCTGCGCGCCGTTCTCGACCTGCTGACGGGCGACCTCGACCGCCTCGTCGTAGCGCTCTTCCTTGATCAGCTTCTTGAACTGCGCCGAGCCGGTGACGTTGGTGCGTTCGCCCACGTTGATGAACAGCAGCTCGGGCGTGATCACCAGCGGTTCGAGGCCGGACAGGCGGGTATGGCGGGTAACAGTCATGAATGCGGGCTTCTTGCTTGAGCCTCCTCTCCCCTGCGGGGAGAGGATTGAGGTGAGGGCGCTTCAATCAAACCAATGACGCATGGCGTGGCGATCGCCTCCTCTCCCCATCGGGGAGAGGATTGAGGTGAGGGGCCGGGGCTTGCGCAAATGCTGATCGAAGCTCGCTCCGGTGCAGGTGCGAAGCAAGATTGTCCCCTCACCCCGGCCCTCGCCCCGCACGGGAGAGGGCGCAGGTCAGCGACGTTCATGCGGCCTCCGCGTCGCTTGCCGGCAGCGCGCGCGGCGCGCAGCCGCGCACCGCTTCGGCAATCGCCTGGATGTGTGCCGGGGTGGTGCCGCAGCAGCCGCCGACCAGATTGAGCAGGCCGTCGCGGGCGAAGCCGCCGATGGTGCCCGCCATGTGTTCGGGCGTCTCGTCGTATTCGCCGAACGCGTTCGGCAGGCCGGCGTTCGGGTGGGTGCTGACGTAGCTCTCGGCGATATTCGCCAGCGTCTGCAGGTGCGGGCGCAGGTCCTCGGCGCCGAGCGCGCAGTTGAAGCCCACCGACAGTGGCCGCGCGTGGCGCACGGAATAGTAGAACGCCTCGGCGGTCTGGCCTGACAGCGTGCGTC
>JAJXTX010000011.1:0-13879 GCA_021783385.1 Pseudomonadota bacterium | reverse complement strand
GCCAGCGTCTGCAGGTGCGGGCGCAGGTCCTCGGCGCCGAGCGCGCAGTTGAAGCCCACCGACAGTGGCCGCGCGTGGCGCACGGAATAGTAGAACGCCTCGGCGGTCTGGCCTGACAGCGTGCGTCCGGAGCGGTCGGTGATGGTGCCGGAGATCATCACCGGCAGGCGCATGCCGCGCTGGTGGAACAGCTCGCTCAGCGCATACAGCGCGGCCTTGGCGTTGAGGGTGTCGAAAATCGTCTCGACCATGATCACGTCGGCGCCGCCATCGATGAGGCCGCTGGCGGATTCGGTGTAGTTTTCCACCAGTTCGACGAAGGTGATGTTGCGATAGCCCGGATCGTTGACGTCCGGCGACAGCGAGGCGGTGCGGCTGGTGGGGCCGAGCACGCCGATCACGAAGCGCGGCTGCTGCGGCGTTTTCGCGCTCATCGCGTCGCAGGCGGCGCGCGCCACGCGGGCGCCCTCCAGGTTCAGCTCGTGCGCCAGATGCTGCAGCTGGTAGTCGGCCTGGCTGACGCGGGTGGAGTTGAAGGTGTTGGTTTCGATCAGGTCGGCGCCGGCCTCGAGATAGGCATCGTGCACGCCGCGGATGATCGCCGGTTTGGTCAGCGTGAGCAGGTCGTTGTTGCCCTTGAGGTCGCAGCCGCCGGGGTGGTCATGGGTGTGCGCGTGGCCGTCATGGCCATGCTCGAAGCGTTCGCCGCGAAAGCCGCTTTCGTCCAGCTCATGCGCCTGCAGCATGGTGCCCATGCCGCCGTCGAGGATCAGGATGCGCTGGCGCAGCGCCTGCTCCAGCAGGGCGACGCGTTCGGGGTGAAGCCAGGGCAGGGTTCTCATCGGATGTCCTTCGGTCGGGCCGCTCGGGGCGCAGGTGTCAGACCGGCTTGCGCGCGAGCAGGCTGATCACTTCGAAATGCGGCGCCTTGCGCTCGCGGCTGAGCAGGTGGCAGCTGATTACTTCGAGGCCTGCAGCCCGTGCGAAGCCATCCAGCTGCGCGCTGCTGAAGCCCAGATTGCGATGGTTGAACGGCGCCACCGCGGCGTGGTGGTCGTGCCGACCCAGCGTGACCGCCAGCAGCCGGCCGCCAGGGCGCAGCAGCCGGGCGGCCTCGGCGACCGCCTTGGCCGGATGTTCGGCATAGGTCAGCGCGTGCAGCATCAGCACCAGATCGAAGCGCTGCTCGTCCAGCGCCAGCGCGTGCATGTCGCCCTGCAGTACCTGCACGTTGCCGAAGGCCTGCAGCCGCCTCGCCGCAGCCGCCACCACGCGCTCGCTGCTGTCCACGCAGACGATCGAGTGCGCGTGCGGCGCCAGCAACTCGGCGGTGATGCCGTCGCCGGAGGCGATGTCCAGCACGTCGCCGGTGCCCAGCAGCTGCAGCAGCGAGCGCGCCAGCGTTTCCCAGGTGCGGCCCGGCGAGTAGTGCCGCTCCATGTCGCCGGCAACCGTGTCGGCCCAACCCTCCCCGCGCGCGCGATGCGCCAGCACGCCCGGCAGGCGCGCGCTGTCCTCGCGCAGCAGCGCGTCGTCGATGCTTTCGCGCAGCGAACGCAGCAGGCGGTGCTGGGCTTCGTCGCCATCGCCGTCGGCGCGGTAGTAGGCAGATACGCCGGCGCGGCGGTCGCGCACCAGCCCGGCCTCCTTCAGCTTGGCCAGGTGGGTGGACACGCGCGGCTGCGCCAGGTGCAGCACAGCAGCCAGTTCGGCCACGGTGAGCTCCTCGCGTTCGAGCAGCGCCAGCAGCCGCACACGGGTCGGGTCGGCCAGCAGTCGCAGCACGCCGGAAGCGGTGCCCAGATCCATCGACATCCTTTTATCGCGATAAAGAGATGACAAGGCTAGGCGCGGTTTGCCGGGGCGTCAAGCGGCGATGTTGCAGTGCAGGGAGGAGGCACCGGAGCGCCCCGCTAGAATAACCGGCTGGCCGACGCGCAGACCCCGGCCCGGAATACCCGACCGCTCGCACGGCGCAGGAGGATGCATGGATTTCCGATTTACCGATGAGCAACTGTCGATCCAGTCGATCGCCCGCGAGTTCGCCCAGAAGCGCATCGCGCCGGTGGCGGCCGAGTTCGATGCCCGCGGTGAATTCCCGCTGGACAATATCCGCGAGATGGGCCACCTCGGCCTGATGGGCGTCGAGGTGCCGCCGGCCTACGGCGGCGCCGGCATGGACCCGATCGCCTACGTGCTGGCGATGATCGAGATCGCCGCGGCCGACGCGGCCACCTCCACCATCATGTCGGTGAACAACTCGCTGTTCTGCAACGGCATCCTGAAACACGGCAGCGAGGCGCAGAAGCAGACCTACGTGCGCGCGATCGCCACCGGCGAGGCGATCGGCGCCTACGCGCTGACCGAGCCGCAGTCCGGCTCCGACGCCTCGGCGATGCATACCCGCGCCACGCGCAACGATGACGGCGACTGGGTGATCAACGGCAAGAAAAGCTGGATCACCTCCGGCCCGGTGGCCCGCTACATCCTGCTCTTCGCGCTTTCCACGCCGGGCATCGGCGCCAAGGGCGTGTCGGCCTTCATCATCGACACGCAGCGGCCGGGCTTCCATACCGGCAAAGTGGAGCCGAAGCTGGGCATCCGCGCCTCGGCTACCTGCGAGATCGAATTCAGCGACTACGTCTGCCCGCGGGAGAACCTGCTGGGCGAGGCCGGCAAGGGCTTCTCGATCGGCATGGGCCTGCTCGACGACGGGCGTATCGGCATCGCCGCACAGGCGGTCGGCATCGCGCGCGCCGCCTACGAGGCGACGCTGCAGTGGGTGCGCGAGCGCAAGGCCTTCGGCCATGCGATCGGCAGCTTCCAGATGACCCAGTCGAAGATCGCCGACATGAAGTGCAAGCTCGACACGGCCAGCCTGCTGACGCTGCGCGCAGCGTGGCTGAAGGGGCAGGCCGAAACCAGCGGCGGCGGCCGCTACGGCACCGAGGCGGCGATCGCGAAGCTCACCGCGTCAGAAGCGGCGATGTGGATCACCCATCAGGCGGTGCAGATCCACGGCGGCATGGGCTACTCGAAGGAGCTTCCGCTGGAGCGCTATTTCCGCGATGCCAAGATCACCGAGATCTACGAAGGCACCAGCGAGATCCAGCGGCTGGTGATCGCACGCGCCGAGACCGGGCTGCGCTGACCCGGCAACGCCGCGCAGGAGCGCACCCTGTGTACGAATGCTTTTTGTCCGAAGCTGTCGGCAAAGAGCTATCGCGCACAGGGTGCGCTCCTACAAGCGCATCACGCGCCGCGCTGCGGATCCGAGTCGAACGACTGCATGCCGTTGCTGCCGCGTACCGGCGGCGGTGGCTCGGGACCGTCCAGCTTGTCGCCCAGCAGCCGGCGCACGCTGACGTAGAACACCGGGATCAGCAGCAGGCCGAGGAAGGTGGCAAACAGCATGCCGCCGATCACGCCGGTGCCGATCGCGTGGCGCGAGTTGGCCCCCGCGCCGGTTGACACGAACAGCGGAAACACGCCCAGGATGAACGCCAGCGAGGTCATCAGGATCGGCCGCAGGCGCAGCTTGGCCGCCTCGATCACGCCTTCGCGCAGGGTCTTGCCCGCCGCCTGCTGCTCCACCGCGAACTCCACGATCAGGATCGCATTCTTGGCGGCCAGGCCGATCACCGTGATCAGGCCGATCTTGAAGTAGATGTCGTTCGGCAGCCCGCGCAGCATCGAGAACACCACCGTGCCGAGCAGCCCCAGCGGCACCACCAGCAACACCGCGACCGGAATCGACCAGCTTTCGTACAGCGCCGACAGGCACAGGAACACGATCAGGATCGACAGCACCATCAGCAGCGTGGCCGAGTTGCCCGAGAGCAGCTCCTGGTACGACTGGCCGGTCCAGTCGTAGCCGAAGCCCTTGGGCAGGTCCTTGTTGACGATCTGCTCCAGTGCGGTCATTGCCTGGCCGGTGGAATAGCCCGGCCCCTCGTTGCCGACGATTTCCACCGCCGAATAGCCGTTGTAGCGGGTCAGCGCGGGCGAGGCCATCGCCCACTTGGCATGCACCACACTGGCCAGCGGGACCATGTTGACGCCAGCGGTGGACGCACTGCTGCCGGTGCTCGCCAGCGTGCTCGGCGTGTAGATGTGCTGCAGCGCCGCGGGACCCATCCGGTAGGGCTCATCGGCCTGCATCAGCACGCGCTTGACGCGGCCGCCGTAGGCAAAGTCGTCGACGTATACCGGTGCCAGGGTGAGCTGGATCGCGGTGTAGATGTCGCTTACCGACAGCCCCATCGACTGCGCCTGCACCCGATCCACATTCAGCTGCAGCTGCGGCGCATCCTCCAGCCCGTTGGGCCGCACGCCTGCCAGCATCGGACTCTTGGCCGCCTTGCCGAGCAGGATGTTGCGCGCCTGGGTCAGTTCTTCGCGGCTTTGTCCCGCGCGCGCCTGCAGCCACATGTCGATGCCACCGAACTGGCTCAGGCCACGGATGGTCGGCAGGTTGACCACGAAGATCCGCGCGTCGCGGATGCCGTGCAATTGGCGATTCGCCTGCTGGATGAACTGCTCGGCAGTGACGTTGCGCTTGCTCCAGTCCTTCAGCCGGATGAAGGTCATGCCGGTGTTTTCGCCGGAGCCGACAAAGCTGAAACCGGAGATCTGGAACACGCCCTCGACCGCCTGGTCCTTCTGCAGCACCTCGCGGATCTGCGTCATCACCCGTTGCGTGCGCTGCAGCGTGGCACCGGGTGGCAGCGACACGATCGCCAGCGCGAAGCCCTGGTCCTCGCTGGGCACGAAGCTGGTCGGCAGGCGTGTGTACAGGAAGCCGCACAGCACGCTGATCAGCACGAACACCAGCATCCAGCGCGGCGCATGCTTCACCGCGCTGCCGACATGCCCGGTATAGGTGCGATTGACGCGTGTGAACATGCGGTTGAAGCCGCGGTACACGATGTTCTTCCGGTGCTCGTGTTCCGGCCGCAGGATGCTGGCGCACAGCGCCGGCGTGAACGACAGCGCCAGGAACGCGGAAAAGCCCATCGACACCGCGATGGTCAGGGCGAACTGCTTGTAGATCACGCCCGATGCGCCGGGCTGCAGCGCCGACGGCACGAATACCGCCGCCAGCACCACGGTGATCGCCACGATGGCACCGGTGATCTGGCCCATCGCCTTGCGCGTGGCCTCCTTCGGCGACAGACCCTCCTCGGTCATGATGCGTTCGACGTTCTCGATCACCACGATCGCATCGTCCACCACGATGCCGATCGCCAGCACCATGCCGAACAGGGTCAGCTGGTTGACGGTGAAGCCCAGCGGCAGCAGGCCGATGAAGGTGCCCAGCAGCGCCACCGGTATCACCAGCGTCGGGATGAGGGTGGCGCGGAAGTTCTGCAGGAACAGCAGCATCACGCCGAACACCAGCACGATCGCGATGACCAGCGTCTCCAGCACTTCCTTGATCGAGATCCTGACGAACGGCGTGCTGTCGTAGGGCGCGAACCAGCTCACCCCGGTCGGGAAGCTGGTGGCCAGTTCGGCCATCTTGGCGCGCACCGCGGTGGCCACGTCCAGCGCGTTGGCGCCGGGCAGCAGCTGCACGCCGAACGAGCCGGCCGGCTTGCCGTTGTAGGTCGCGCTGAAGCCGTAGTTCTGCGGGCCGAAGCCGATCCGCGCCACATCGCTGAGCTTCACCACGGTGCCGTCGCTGTTGGCGCGCAGGATGATGTTGCCGAACTGCTGCGGCGTGGAGAAGCGGCCCTCGGCCGAGACCGTGGCGGTGAAGCCCTGGCCACTGGCGGCGGGATCGGAGCCGATCGAGCCGGCGGCAAACTGCACGTTCTGCGCGCGCACCGCGTTCAGCACGGTCGAGGCGGAGAGCCCGTAGCCCTGCAGCTTGTCCGGGTTCAGCCAGATGCGCATGGCGTATTCGGAACCGACCTGGAAGGTGTTGCCGACACCGGAGATGCGCGAGATCTGCGGCACCACCTGCGAGGCCACGATGTCATTCAGCCGCGCGCTGTCGATCGCCGGATTGGTCGAGGTGAGCGCCACGAACATCAGGAAATCGGGGTTGGCCTTGGCCACCACGACGCCCTGCTGGGTGACCTCGGTGGGCAGTCGCGGCGTGGCCAGCGCCACCTTGTTCTGCACCTGCACCTGGGCGATGTCCGGGTTGGTGCCGGTCTCGAAGGTGAGAGTGACGCTGGAACCACCCTTGGAGTTCGACGAGGAGCTGAAATACAGCAGATGGTCGATGCCGGTGAGCTGCTGCTCGATCACCTGGGTCACGGTCTTTTCGGTGGTGTCAGCGCTGGCTCCGGGGTAGTTCGCGCTCACCGTCACCTGCGGCGGGGCAATGTTCGGATACGACTCCACCCCCATGTTCAGCACCGAAATGATGCCGGCCAGCGTGATCAGGATGGCGACTACCCAGGCGAAGATCGGGCGGTCAATGAAAAAATTCGGCATGATCGGGCTCCGTTACCGCTTGCCGGCGGGGCGTGCGCTGCCCGTGGCGGCGGTCGCTGGCGGATGCCACGGCGTGGCCTTGGCCGGCGCGCCGGGCTTGACCGTCTGGATCCCGGACACGATCACCTGGTCGCCGGGCTGCAGCCCGGCCGTGACCACCCAGTCGCTGCCGCTGATCTGCGTGGCGCTGACGTTCTTGCGCAGCACCTTGCCATCGGCGGCCACCACCATCACGTAGGCACCGGCGGTGTCGCGCTGCAGCGCCGGCTGCGGAATCAGGTACACGCCGTGCTGCTGGCCGAGCTGGGCGGTGATCGTCACATACAGCCCGGGCAGCAGGCTGTGGGTCGGATTGGGGATCTTCGCGCGCAGATTCACCGAGCCGGTGGCGGGGTCGACCGAGGTGCTGGAAAAATCCAGCACACCCGGTTCGGGATACACGCTGCCGTCGGGCAGGGTTACCTGCACCCTGGCCTGGTCCGGGTTGGCCAGGGTGACGCTGCCGGCACCCTGCGCCTGGCGCATCCGCTCCATCTCGCTGGCGCTCATGCTGAAGTTCACGTACATCGGGTCGATCTGGTCCACGGTGGTCAGCAGGGTGGCGCTGCCCTGGCCGACCAGCGCACCCTCGGTGACCTGCTGCTGGCCGGCGCGACCGGCGATCGGCGAGGTGACGCTGGCGTAGCCGAGGTTGATGCGCGCCGACTGCACGTTGGCGCGCGCCTGCTGCACGGCGGCGGCGGCGGTGCGCTCGCTGGCCAGCGCGTTGTCCACATCGGCCTTCGCCACGTAGCCCTTCGGGGCGAGGTCGAGCAGCCGCTGCGCGGTGACCTTGCTGTTGGTGTAAGTGGCCTGGGCCTGGGCCAGGCTGGCGAGGCTCGCATCCAGCGCGGCGCGCAGCGGCGCCGGATCGATCTGGAACAGCAGCTGCCCCTGCTTCACGTCGGTGCCTTCCCGGTAGGTGCGCTTGAGCAGCACCCCAGCCACGCGGGCGCGCACATCCGCGCTGCGATAGGCCGACAGCCGGCCTACCAGATCGCGCGTCAGCGGCGAGTTCTGCGGCTGCGCCCGCACCACACCCACCTCGGGCGGCGGCATCTGCGGCGGGCCGTGCTCCTTGCCCTGGCCACCGCAGGCGGTCAATGCCAGCAGGCTCAGGCACAGCAGGGGTGTGCTCAGTGAAGAGGGCTTCATGGAAACTCCAGAACTAGCTTGATCAGGGATGAGGCCGAGCGAGCGCGCTGCTGCAGGCAGTGAACCTGATACTGCATCGCACTCCATGTGTCGTGTGCCTAGCGTCACGGGTGGTGCAACATTGCCCTGAGGGTCGAGGCGGTCTGCTGCTCGGGTTTGAGACGTCGCGCCGATGCCACCGGCGCGAGACTGGACTGTTCAGTTTACATTTTATCGACGCTGCGAATCCAGCCTTTGCCGGCGCGCTGCCGCGCCGGCGGTTGCTGCTGCTCGGGGCAACGCGCGAAGGCGGCAAGTAGACGGGCCAGCGTCGCCGGCACGGTGCGCAGCAAGAGCGCCGCCGTTGCCCATCGCCATCGCGTGTCGGCAGTGAATCGCACCACTCGATGGTGCGTCGTGCGGGCCACGCGGCGGTGACGAGCGGCTGAATCCATGCGCGCGGGGATGGTGCAAAGCGCGCCTGCGCGATGGATTCGACCGAAGCTGCAGCGTATCCTTCCGAGGCTTTTTATCCCGCTTTCCCTTCCGTCTCCACTGACCAGCAGATGCCATGAATGTCACCCTTGCGGCGAACGATCTTCCCCTCACTGCGACTGTGCTCGACGAGCTGAAGAAAACCGGCGTGCCTGCGCAGCGTCTGGCCCAGGCACAGGTTTTCTGCCGTGCTTTTTTTGCGCGCATGGCCGAAGGTGACGCGCTGCTGCACGGCACGGCGCAATGGGCGGAGCTGCTCGGCAGCCTGCTCGACTTCATGCAGCAGCGACCGCGCGGTCACGCGATGGTGCGCGTGGTCAATCCGGCAGGCATGCAGGGCGGTCGCAGCGTGCTGCAGATCGTCACCGACGACATGCCGTTCCTGGTCGATACCGTGAGCATGATCGCCGCGGCGCAGCTGCGCATCCACGCGGTCATCCATCCGGTGCTGCGGGTGGCGCGCGACGCTGACGGCCGGCTGCAGGAGCTGGGCGACGACGCGGCCGGGTCGCTGGCCGAATCGGTGATGCACTTCGAGATCGACCGGGTCGACGGAGCGGCGGCCCAGGCCCGCTTGCAACAGCACGTCGAGACTGCGCTGGAGGACGTGCGCGGCGCGGTGCGCGACTGGCCGGCGATGCGCGCTCGCGCGCTGGCAATTGCCGACGAATTGCCCCAGCGCCGGCTGCCGCTGCCGGCCGCACTGGTGCAGGAAGCCAGCGAGTTCATGCGCTGGATCACCGACGACAACTTCACCTTTCTCGGTTACCGCGAGTACGAGGTGGCCGAGGCTGACGGCGAGCAGGTGCTGCGCGCGGTCGAGTCCTCCGGCCTGGGCGTGCTGCACAAGAGCGAGCGCTCGCTGGCGCCGCGCTCGCTGCGCACACTGGTGGCCAGCGTGCTGCCGCAGTCCGGCGCACCCGACGCAATCATCCTGACGAAGACCAATGCGCGTTCGCACGTGCATCGCGCCGGCTACATGGATTACATCGGCGTGCTGCAGTTCGATGCCGCCGGCAAGCCGGTGGCCGAGCAGCGCTTCCTCGGCATGTTCTCTTCCAACGCCTACATGGCGCGTCCGCACGACGTGCCGCTGGTGCGCCAGAAGGTGGCGGCGGTGCTTGACCGCTCGGGGCTCAAGCGCGATTCACACTCCGGCAAGTCGCTGCGTCACGTGCTGGAGGCGCTGCCGCGCGACGAGCTGTTCCAGAGCAGCGAGGACGAGTTGTTCGCCATCGCCAGTGGCGTGCTCGAACTGCGCCAGCGCCCGCGTGCGCGCCTGTTCGTGCGGCGTGACCGCTACGACCGTTTCTACACCTGCCTGATCTTCGTGCCGCGCGACCGCTTCACCACCGTGGTGCGCGAGCGCATCGAGGAGATGCTGCGCGAGGCGCTGCACGGCGAAAGCGTGGACTCCAGCGTGCTGATGGGTGAGTCGGTGCTGGCGCGGGTCTACGTCACCGTGCGCCCGCGCAGCGGCGAACATCCGGTATTCGACGCGACCGAGCTGGAGTCGCGCCTGCTGCATATCGTGCGCAACTGGCACGACGGCCTGCGTGAAAGCCTGATCGAGCGGCTCGGGGAGGCGCAGGGCGTGGCGCTGGCCAACCGTTACGGCAAGCTGCTGCCGGCCGGCTACATCGAGGAGATCAGCCCCGAGGTGGCCGCCACCGACGTGGCGGCGATCGCTGCGCTGCAGGCGGACGACGCTATCCACGTCGGGCTTTACCAGGACCCGCGCGCCGCCGGGCTGCGCTTCAAGGTGATCCACTTCGGCGCGCCGATCTCGCTGTCCGACGCGCTGCCGATGCTGGAAAACATGGGCGTGTCGATGCTGGCCGAACACGTCTACTCGCTCGAACTCGATGGCCGCGTGCTGACCATCCATGACTTCGATTTGCGTGCCAAGGTGCCGCTGGCGTTCGAGCTGGCCGAGGTGCGCGAGCGCTTCGAGCGCGGCTTCGAGGCGTTATGGCGCGGCCAGGCCGAGAGCGACGGCTTCAACAACCTGGTGCTGTCGGCGCAGATCGACTGGCGCCAGGTGGCCGTGCTGCGCGCCTACTGCAAGTACCTGCAGCAGGTCGGCATCGCGTTCTCGCAGACCTACATGGAAGAGGCGCTCAACCGCTACCCGGCGATCGCCGGCCTGCTGGTGGAACTGTTCAACGCGAAATTCGATCCGCGCCGCGAGCAGCTCGACGCCGCCGAACTTGCGCATGCCGGCGCCGCGCTGCGCCGCGAGATGCAGGCGCTGATACCGGAGGCCGCGCAAAAGGTCCGACCCGAACTGATCGACGGCCTGGTGGCGGTGCTGGCTCAGCCGCGCGAGCAGCAGATCCATGCGCTGTGGGCGGCACTGAAGGCGCTGCTGGACGACGTCGCCAGCCTCGACGACGAGCGCATCCTGCTCGGCTTCATGGGCGCGATCAAGGCCAGCCTGCGCACCAGCTTCTTCCAGACCTGGGACGGTGCGGCGCGCCATTACATCAGCATCAAGTTCGACTCGCAGCAGGTGCCCGACGCGCCCAAGCCGGTGCCGTTCCGCGAGATCTTCGTGTACTCGCCGCGGGTCGAGGGCATCCACCTGCGCTTCGGCCCGGTGGCGCGCGGCGGCCTGCGCTGGTCGGACCGGCGCGAGGATTTCCGCACCGAGGTGCTGGGCCTGGTGAAGGCGCAGATGGTGAAGAACACGGTGATCGTGCCGGTCGGCTCGAAGGGCGGCTTCTTCGTGAAGAAGCCGCCGGCAATCACTGGTGGGCCGGGCGATCGCGACGCGCAGTTGGCCGAGGGTATCGCCTGCTACCGACTGTTCATCAACGGCCTGCTCGACATCACCGACAACCTGGTCGAAGGCAAGGTGGTGCATCCGCACGACGTGGTGCGCCACGATGCGGACGACCCCTACCTGGTGGTGGCGGCCGACAAGGGCACCGCCACCTTCTCGGACATCGCCAACGCGATCTCGATCGAGCACGGCTTCTGGCTCGGCGACGCGTTCGCCTCCGGCGGCTCCAACGGCTACGACCACAAGGGCATGGGCATCACCGCCAAGGGCGCGTGGGAGTCGGTCAAACGCCACTTCAGGGCATTGGGCCGCAACTGCCAGACGCAGGACTTCACTTGCGTCGGCATCGGTGACATGTCCGGCGACGTGTTCGGCAACGGCATGCTGCTGTCGCGCCACACGCGGTTGCTGGCCGCGTTCGACCACCGACACATCTTTCTCGATCCGAATCCCGACGTGGAGCGCTCCTTCGTCGAGCGCGAGCGCATGTTCAAGCTGCCGCGCTCGAGCTGGGACGACTACGACCGCACGCTGATCTCCGCCGGTGGCGGCATCTACCCGCGCGGCGCCAAGTCGATCCCGATCTCGCCGGAAGTGCGCGCGATGCTCGTGCTCAAGGCCGACGTGGCCCAGCTGGCGCCGAACGAGCTGCTCAGCGCAATCCTCAGGGCGCCGGTCGACCTGCTGTGGAACGGCGGCATCGGCACCTATGTGAAGGCCGCCAGCGAGACGCATGCTGACGTCGGCGACCGCGCCAACAACGCGCTGCGCGTCAACGGTGCGGAGCTGCGCTGCAAGGTGGTGGGCGAGGGCGGCAACCTGGGCATGACGCAGAAGGGCCGCATCGAGGCGGCCCAGCACGGCGTGCTGCTCAATACCGACTTCATCGACAACTCCGCCGGCGTGGACACTTCCGATCATGAGGTGAACATCAAGATCCTGCTCGGCGACGCCGTGCAGCGCGGCGAGCTCACCGAGGAAGCGCGCAACGAGCAGTTGCGCGTGATGACCGACGAGGTCGGCCAGCTGGTGCTGTGGGACAACTACCGGCAGAACCAGGCAATCACCCTGATGGAGCATCAGTCGATCAAGCGGTTGGGCTCGATGGCGCATTTCATCCGCACGCTGGAAGCCGAGGGCCTGCTCGATCGCCAGGTGGAAAACCTGCCCTCCGAGGCCGAGCTCACCGAGCGCAAGACCCGCGGCCAGGGCCTGACCCGGCCGGAGCTGGCGGTGCTGCTGTCCTACGACAAGATCAAGCTGTTCCAGCAGTTGCTCGATTCGGACGTGCCGGAAGATCCGTACCTCTCGAAAGAGCTGATGCGCTACTTCCCCGAGCCGCTGCACCAGAAGTACGCCGCGCACATGCAGCGGCATCGGCTGAAGCGCGAGATCATTGCCACCGCGGTGACCAATTCCACCATCAACCGCATGGGCGCCACCTTCATGCTGCGCATGCAGGAGGACACCGGCCAGGCCCCGGCGGCGATCGCCAAGGCGTACACCGCGGCGCGCGAGATTTTCGACGCGCGCGAGCTGTGGGCGCAGATCGAGGCACTCGACAGTCATGTGGCCGAGAACACCCAGGTCGACGCGATCCTGCAGATCTGGTCGCTGCTGCGGCACATGACGCGCTGGCTGCTGAATCGCCCCGGTGGCACGCTGGACATCGCCGCCAACGTGAAGCGCTATCTGGACCACGTGAGTGAGCTGCGTCAGGCGTTGCCGGCGGCGCTGACGCCCACCGGCAAGGGCGATTTCGAATCCAGCCAGGAAAAGTGGGAAGGCCTTGGCCTGCCGCCGGAGCTGGCCGTGCGGCTGGCCCGGCTGCCGGAGCTGCGCGCCGCACTGGACATGGTCGAGGTGGCGCAGCAGAGCGGTCAGCCCATCGCCAGCGTGGCCAGCGTGTTCTACGAGTTGGGCGAGTCGCTGGATCTGGAATGGCTGCGCGACCAGATCGAGGCGCTGCCGGTGGAAGGCCACTGGCACGCGCAGGCGCGCGGCTCGCTGCTGGACGAGCTCAATCACCAGCATCGCGCGCTGGCCCTGCAGGTACTGTCGCTGACCGGCGACCACCGCGGCCTGTCACCGGTGCAGGCGTGGCTGCAGCGCGATGACGCCACGCTCAAGTACACCCGCAGCATGCTGGCCGAGATCCTTACCCAGAACGCCGACTACCCGATCGCCTCGGTGGCGGTGCGCCGGCTGGCCCAGCTGGCACAGGTGCCGGTGGGCTGAGCGACCGATTTCGCGGGAGCGCATCCTGTGCGCTCCTGCGGTAAGCTCGGCCGATCGTTTTCAGTCAGTCATGCCCATGCGCTTTGCCTTCGTTGCCAGCGACACCAGCGTTGCCCAGCAGGCATGGCGCAAGCTGGTTGATCGTTACGGCAACGTGCCGCCCGCCGAGGCCGAGCTGATCGTGGCGCTGGGTGGCGACGGCTTCATGCTGCGCACCCTGCATGCCCACTACGCGCTGGACGTGCCGGTCTACGGCATGAAGCTGGGCCGGGTCGGTTTCCTGATGAACAAGCACCGGCTCGACGAGCTGCCCGAGCGCATCGCGCGCGCGCATCTGGCCTCGCTGTTTCCGTTGCAGATGCAGGTCACCGACGCGGCCGGCAATGCGCACACGGCGCTGGCCTTCAACGAGGTGTCGCTGCTGCGCCAGAGCAATCAGGCGGCGCATCTGGAAGTGCAGCTCAATGCTACGGTGAAACTGCCCAACCTGATCTGCGACGGCATCCTGGTGGCGACGCCGGCCGGTTCCACCGCCTACAACCTGTCCGCGCACGGGCCGATTCTGCCGCTGGACGCCAACGTGCTGGCGCTCACCCCGATCAGCCCGTTCCGCCCGCGTCGCTGGCGCGGCGCGATCCTGCCGCACCGCACCGAGGTGATCCTGCGCGTGCTCGATCCGGCCAAGCGCCCGGTCAGCGCCACCGCCGATTTCCACGAAGTGCGCGACGTGCGCACGGTGAC
>JAJXTX010000170.1 GCA_021783385.1 Pseudomonadota bacterium | reverse complement strand
GCTTGCGCTGGATCTGCTCGAAGCGCGGCTGCAGCGACCAGATCTCCTCCATCGTCAGGGTGAACCGGCGCGGGATGGCCACCCGCTGGCACTGTTCGGCCACCACCTGGGCCGCGGCGCGCGCCCACGCCTCGCTGCTCTCCTGGCCGCGCGCCATCCATTGCTGTGCCACGTCGCGCACCTCGCCCCACAGCAGCACCGCAAACAGGAACGCCGGCGTCACCGACTTGTCTTCGGCGATGCGCGCATCGGTATTCGCCAGGCCCTGCTCGACCAGCGAGCGCAGCGCTTCGTCACCGCGCGCGAGTGCGCGGGCGGTGACGGGAAACAGGAATTTCAGCAGGCCGCAGTGCTCCAGCATGCGAAAACTTTTCAGGCCCTGGCCGCCGAGAAACATCTTCAGCGATTCGTCGAACAGGCGCGCCGGCGCCGCATCCGCCAGCAGCGGCCCGAGCGACTCGAACGGCGCCATCGCGGCCGCGTCGATACGCATGTCGAGCTTGGCCGCCAGCCGCGCGGCGCGCAGCATGCGCACCGGATCCTCGCGGTAGCGGGTCACCGGATCGCCGATCAGCCGCAGCACCCGATCCTGCAGATCCTGCATGCCGCCGACGTAGTCGCGCACCGAAAAATCGCTGATGTCGTAGTACATCGCATTGACGCGGAAGTCGCGGCGGATCGCGTCCTCCTCAATGGTGCCCCAGATGTTGTCGCGCACGATGCGGCCGTCGACGATGTGGCGGTCGCCATCGCCACCCTCCTCGCCGAGGCCGCGGAAAGTGGCCACCTCGATGATCTCCGGGCCGAACACCACGTGCGCCAGGCGGAAGCGCCGGCCGATCAGGCGGCAGTTGCGGAACAACCGCTTCACCTCGTCCGGCGTCGCGCTGGTGGCGATGTCGAAGTCCTTAGGATGCAGGCCCAGCAGCAGGTCACGTACCGCACCACCCACCAGGTAGGCGGTGTAGCCGGCCTCGTTCAGCCGGTACAGCACGCGCAGCGCCGCGTTGCTGATGTTCTTGCGGGAAATGATGTGCTGGTCGCGCGGAATGATCCGCAGCGCTGGCGTGATGTCGGTCCCTGATTCGAGGTTCAAGCGGTGGAAATCCTTGCGGGGCGAAGCCGCCCGTGGGTTCAACAAGTGGCACTTTGCAGCCGCATGTCGGCGCGGTCAGTGCCGATCCTGCCTGCTGGAAAACATATCCACGGCATGCATTGCCGGGGCGAACAATTTCGTTATACTAGCGCGCCTCGAAGCATAACGCTCCCTTCGTCTAGCGGCCCAGGACACTGCCCTCTCAAGGCGGGAACACGAGTTCGAACCTCGTAGGGAGCACCAATTGGCTCAGCAATCTTCCATGATTGCGATCATCTGGAATGATTTCGACAACCCGCCGCCATCGAGGCGCGGGCCAGACCAGAAGCGTCGGTCCATGGCCGCACTCTTTAACCAGAGCGTTCCGTCCGCCTCCCTCACAGCTGAATCATCTCCATGACCTTTGTTGTCATCGACAACTGCATCAAGTGCAAGTACACCGATTGCGTTGAGGTCTGTCCGGTCGATGCCTTTCACGAAGGCCCCAACTTTCTGGTGATCGATCCGGACGAGTGCATCGACTGCACCCTGTGCGAGCCCGAGTGCCCGATCAACGCGATCTATCCGGAAGACGACGTGCCCGCCGGCCAGGAAACCTTCGTGGCGCTGAACGCCGAGCTGGCGAAAGCCTGGCCGGTGATCACCGAGCGCAAGGACGGTCTGCCTGACGCCAAGGAGTGGGAAGGCAAGCCGGACAAGCTCACCCTGCTGCAGCGCTGAGTTACCCCACGCCCTGCGAAAACACCGCCCATCGAGGCGGCGTTTTCGTGTCACGCGCACTGGCGCAAAGCACGACCGGGCTTCAGCTGCCCAGGCTGGATTTCAGGCTGTCGATGACTCTGGCCACGGCGTCAGCGCTGCCTTCGGCCCGCACTTCACTGGACGTCGTACCACTGCCGTTGATGCTGATCTGCACTTGCTGCGCTGCGCCCGCCTCGGCGTCGGCGGCAGCCCGCTTGCCACGGCCGAACAGGCGACTGAAGAAGCCCGCCTTCTTCGCCGGTGCCACGCCGGCAACGCTCAGCGTGTAGCTGTGCGTAGCATCGTCATGGCTGACCAGCTGGCCGAGGCCGCCACCCTCAAGCACCTTGCCCACGCGCTGGTAGGCGGTGTCCACATTTTCCGCCAGCACGAAGCCGTCGGCAATCTGGCCGCTGGCGGCACCGACATTGGCGGTGGCTCCATTGGCGGTGGGCAGATTTGCACCCGGCGGCGGAATCACCAGCGCGGCGCTGGTCGACGGTCGATCCAGCCCCGGCGGAATTTCCAGCGGCGACTCCTGCTTGGCGGTGTTCCAGGCCTTGTGCGAACGGAATATGCCGCAGCCGGTGAGCAGCAGTCCCGCGAGGGCCAGCGTCGGCACAGCCACGAGGAGCGAAGTTTTCTTCATGTAATGGGATTCCGTGAGTAAGTCAGGCAACCGTCAGCCGGTTGCAGTCGACAAGGATGCCAGACTGGACAGCGCTTGGTGCAATCGGGCGCGATCCGGACCGTCGTTCAGTTCCACCAGCGGCAACCGGACGGTCGCCCGGCCCAGGCCCAGCGCCGGCAGCGCGGCCTTGACCGCGATCGGGTTGGAGGCACAGTCGAGCGCCTGCAACAGCGGTTCCAGCGCGGCATGACAGCGCGCCGTGCCGGCCCGATCAGCACCCGTAGCCGCATCGCACAGCGCGCGAAACGCCTGCGGCACCAGGTTGGCCACCACCGAGATGGTGCCGCCCGCACCGGCCAGCATCGCCGTGCCCGCCGTAGCGTCGTCGCCGGAGAGATAGACGAAATCCGGGCGCGCAAGTTCCGCCAGCGCCGCGATGCGCTCGCGATCGCCGCGCGCTTCCTTGATGCCGATGATCGCCGGATGCTCGCGCAGTTCGGCCACGGTAGACGGCAGCAGGTCGCAGCCGGTACGGCCCGGCACGTTGTACAGCAGCACCGGCAGCCCGCCGTGCTCGGCCACGTCCAGATAATGCCTGAGCAACCCCTGCTGCGGCGGGCGCACGTAATACGGCACTACCACCAGCGCGGCATCCGCACCCAGCGCGCGGGCACGGCGGGTGAGCGCGACGGTCTTGGCGGTGCCCGCCTCGCCGGTACCGGCAATCACCGGCACGCGGCCGGCCACGCGCTCGACCGCATACGCCAGCAGCCGGTCGAATTCGTCGTGCTCGAGCATGTGCGCTTCGCCGGTGGAACCCGCTACCACCAGCGCCTGCGTGCCGCCGGCCAGCTGGTAGTCCAGCAACCGGCCGAAGGCAGGCAGATCGAGCGCGCCATCCGCGGCGAACGGGGTGGCCAGCGCGCAGATGCTTCCGCGAATGTTCAAGGCTCGATTCCGCTCCAGGGCAAGCCATGCATGTTACTTGCCGCCTCGCGCGAGGGGCAAGTAAGCTCGATCGGAGTAATCTCACGTTTCCGCATCGCGCGGAGCGACGTCACAGGCAGGCCCATTTGAAACCCTCCACCGCCTCTTCTTCCGCCACGGCGCGCTCGGGCAACGACAATCAGCTGCTGATCCAGGCGCTCACGCCCAGCAGCAAGTCGCCGCTGCTGGCAATCGCCAAGCGCATCGCCGACGCCGGTTGCAACCTGTCCGAATCGCGCGTGTCGACAATCGGCACCGAGGTCTCGCTGATGCTGCTGGCCAGCGGCGCGTGGGACGCACTGGCCAAGCTGGAAACCGCGCTGACCAAGCTGGGCCGCGACGAAAGCCTGCGGCTGGTGCACTACCGCACCGGCCCGCGCGAGAACAGCTCGCACCTGCTGCCGTATCTGGTGGAAGTGGTGGCAGCCGACCGGGCCGGCATCGTGGCGCGCATCGTGGAGTTCTTCAGCCAGCACGGCATCAGCGTCGAGCAGCTCAATTCGACGCGCTATCAGGCGATGCAGACCGGCGCCGAGATGTTCCAGGCCCAGTTCACCATCGGCGTGCCTGCCGAGATCCATATTGCCGCGCTGCGCGACGACTTTCTCGAGCTGTGCGACGGCCTGAATCTGGACGCGATCATGGATCCGGTCAAATTCTGAGGATCGCGCGAACGCCGAAACCTGACAAGGGCTGTTTTTCGCGGGCCGGCACGCGCTAGTCTGTAGGCGCACCAGCGAGGAACATGGCGTTGCCGTCAAGCTGTCGATTTCCGTTGAACCTTTCCTGCACGTCGGGCGCCGCTGGCGCCGCCTCCGCTTTTGCACTTCCTTCCACCCCACTGCATGCGCAGCGGCCGCTCGCTGCGCAGGAGTAGCCATGCCCGAAGTCGGCAAGAAGATTCCCGCCCTCAAGGGTCAGCTCGGCGACGGCTCGCCAGTCCGGCTTGCCGACTTCAAGGGGCAATGGGTGGTGCTCTACTTCTATCCGAAGGACAGCACCCCGGGATGCACCACCGAGGCGAACGATTTCCGCAACCTGTACGCGCAGTTCCGCCAGCGCAATGCCCAGGTGCTGGGCGTGTCGCGCGATTCGCAGACATCGCATGCCAGGTTTGCGGCGAAGCTGGCGCTGCCGTTCGCGCTGGTGGCGGACACCGACGAAACCTGGTGCCAGACATTCGACGTGATCCACGAAAAGGTGCTGTACGGCAAGCGTCACCTGGGCGTGGTACGCAGCACCTTCCTGATCGATCCCGAGGGCCGGCTGGCGCAGGCATGGCGCGGCGTGAAGGTGCCCGGTCACGCCCAGGCGGTGCTCGACACCATCCCTGCCGCATGACCGCCGTGGGTTTTGTCGCTCCGTCTGCTGCAAGACCGCGCCCGCCAGCCCGCCCGGTCATGCTCAGGCTCCCTCTTCCACCCACCAGCGAGGACTCTTCCGCATGACCGGAAGCAAGCGCATCTACGCTCTCGACACCAACGTCCTGCTGCATGACCCGACCTCGCTGTTCCGCTTCGAGGAACACGACGTCTTCATCCCGATGACCGTGCTGGAGGAGCTGGACGAAAAGAAGAAGGGCGCCTCCGAGGTCTCGCGCAACGGCCGTCAGGTCAGCCGCTTCCTCAACGAGCTGATCGAGCGCGGCAAGCAGGACGATCTGCACGACGGGCTGGAGCTGAGCAACCCGCACGGCATCAAGCTCAAGCGCGGCGTCGCGGTGGGCCGGCTGTATTTCCAGCAGCGCAGCAGCCACGGCCACGGCAAGGCAGACAACCAGATCCTGGCGTCAGTGGTCGAGCTGCGCGATCAGCACCCCGAGCGCGCGGTGATCCTGGTGACCAAGGACATCAACCTGCGGATCAAGGCGAGCATCGATGGCATCGTCGCTGAAGATTACGAAAACGACCGCGCGCTCGACGATTTCTCGCTGCTCTATACCGGCGCGGCCGAACTCACCGAGGACTTCTGGAACCGTCATCCGGAAGTGCGCTCGTGGACCGAACGCGGGCGTACCTACTACCAGATCGACCGCCACGAGGACGAGGCCTGGCATCCGAACCAGTGCCTGTTCCTGCCCGGCGACAACAGCGTCGAGCTGCGCGTGCTGAAGCTGGACGAGGTCAGTGCCACGCTGGTCCTGCTGGACGATCACTCGCACGCCAACCACCACGTGTGGGGCATCGGCGCGCGCAACCGCGAGCAGAACTTCGCGCTGAACGCGCT
>JAJXTX010000169.1 GCA_021783385.1 Pseudomonadota bacterium | reverse complement strand
GCGTTGATCGGGATGGCGTTGATGTCCACCGGCGAGGAGCCGCGCCCCAGCGTGCCGTTGATATTGACGATGGCGGTGGTGTGCTCGCGCTTGCCGTTGATCAGCACGAGCGTCTGGTCGGGCGACAGGCCGCGCAGCTGCGCGGGCTGGATCGCATCGGTGGCGTCGGTGATCGACGGCTGCGGGAAGTTGAATGACGGCAGCAGGGTGCGCAGCGCCGAGGCCAGGTTGGGAGCACCGGTGCCGACCAGATCCTTGGGCGTGAGCACGTCGATGGGCGACATCGAGGTGGCCTCGGTGCGGTCGAAGGTGCGCGTGCCGGTGACGACCACGGCCTGCAGTTCGACCGGCTTCTTCTGCTTCTTCGGTGCGCTGGCGGCGTCCTGCGCGTGGGCCAGCGGCACCAGCGCGAGCGCGATGGCGATGGCCAATACTTTGTGGGTCGATGATGACTTGCGTGACATGTGATGTTCCCCGTGAAGGC
This sequence comes from Pseudomonadota bacterium, assembly GCA_021783385.1. Classification (GTDB taxonomy): domain Bacteria; phylum Pseudomonadota; class Gammaproteobacteria; order Xanthomonadales; family Rhodanobacteraceae; genus Rhodanobacter. The sequence goes on along the minus strand of JAJXTX010000169.1, from coordinate 5,204 downwards.
GGCCAGCGCGGCTGGCCGCCGTTGCAAAAGATGATCCCTGCAGCTAACCGCGTATTGGTGTCGCCCAGACATGGCGCCACCTCACAATTCCTTAACACCGAAAGTAGGCGTCGAAGTTGCTGGTGTCAACCCGGCGCGGACCATGCCGCCGCATGATCGGCTGTGCGGCCGCCGCATGGCACTGGCTTGAAATGCCCGGTCCAGCCGCCATACTCGGCGGCTCGAATAGCGCCATGCCACGTCCGGGAAGTATCAGTTCATGCCTATCTATGCGTTTGCCTGCCAGGCTTGCGGCCACAGCTTCGACCGGCTGCAGAAGTTGTCCGATGCCGATCCGTCCATTTGTCCGCAGTGCGGCAAGCCGGCGCTGCGCCGCCAGGTGACCGCGCCGTCGTTCCGCCTCGCCGGCAGCGGCTGGTACGAGACCGACTTCAAGAAGGACGGCGACAAGAAGCGCAACCTGGCCGGCGACGCCGGTGGCGGCGCGCCCGCGGCAGCACCCGCGGCAGCTGCGGCACCGGCCGCGCCGGCCGCAAGCGCCAGCAAGCCGAGTCCGCCCGCCGGCGAGTGAGAGCGGTGGCGCCCGGCGGCGGTGCTAATATTTGCAGTCTTTTTCACGCCTGATGCCGCCACGCGGCCCGGAGTTCCAAGCGCATGCGCACGCATCACTGCGGCCTCATCGATGAGTCGCTGGTCGGCCAGACCGTCACCCTGTGCGGCTGGGTCAACACCCTGCGCCTGCAGAGTCACGTTGCCTTTGTCGACCTGCGCGATCACGAAGGGCTGGCGCAGGTGGTGATCGAGCGCGACAACGCGGCGGCGTTCGCCACGGCCGGCGAGATCGGCAACGAATACTGCCTGCGCGTCACCGGCACGCTGCGCAAGCGCCTGGCGGTCAACGACAAGCTCAAGACCGGCACGGTCGAACTGCTGGCCGATACGCTCGAGATTCTCAACGCGGCGAAGGATCTGCCGTTTGCGCTGCACGAACATCCGAACGAGGAGATGCGCCTCACCTACCGCTATCTCGACCTGCGCCGGCCCGAGATGCAGGCGATGCTGCGCAAGCGGATCCGGCTGGTGCAGGCGCTGCGCCGCTATCTGGACGAGCGCGGCTTCCAGGACATCGAGACGCCGATCCTGACCAAGGCCACGCCGGAGGGCGCGCGCGACTACCTGGTGCCCAGCCGCGTGCATCCGGGCCAGTTCTATGCGCTGCCGCAGTCGCCGCAGCTGTTCAAGCAGATCCTGATGATGGCGGGCTTCGATCGCTACTATCAGATTGCCCGCTGCTTCCGCGACGAGGATCTGCGCGCTGATCGCCAGCCCGAATTCACCCAGCTCGACCTGGAGTTTGCCTTCGTCGAAGAGCACGACGTGCAGGACTTCGTGGAGGAGCTCATTCGGCACGTGTTCCGCGAAGTGCAGGGCGTGGAGCTGGATGCCGTCTTCCCGCGCATGACCTGGGCCGAGGCGATGCGCCGCTTCGGCTCGGACAAGCCCGACCTGCGCATCGCGCTGGAGCTGGTCGATGTCGCCGATGCGCTGAAGCAGGTCGAGTTCAAGGTGTTTGCCGAGCCGGCGAATGACCCGGCTGGCCGCGTCGCCGCGCTGCGCGTGCCTGGCGCGGCAACGCTGTCGCGCAAGGAGATCGACACGCTTACCGAGTTCGTCGCCCGTTACGGCGCCAGGGGCCTGGCGTGGCTCAAGGTGGAAGATCTGGCCAAGGGCCGCGACGGCATCCACTCGCCGGTGGTGAAGTTTCTCGACGACGCGGCGCTGGCGACGCTGCTGGCGGCCACCGGCGCACACAGCGGTGACATGGTATTCGTCGGGGCAGGCGGGTGGAAGACGGTCACCGACTTCATGGGTGCGCTGCGGCTGAAAATTGGCAAGGATCGCGGACTGGTCGAAGATGGCTGGAAGCCGCTGTGGGTCACCGACTTTCCGATGTTCGAATACGATGCCGAGGCGCAGCGCTACGTGGCCCTGCATCATCCGTTCACGGCGCCGAAGATCGACGACATCGCCGACCTGCGCACGCATGCGGCCACCGCGGTGAGCCGCGGCTACGACATGGTGCTGAATGGCAACGAGATCGGCGGCGGCTCGATTCGCATCCATCGGCCGGACATGCAGAGCGCGGTGTTCGAACTGCTCGGCATCGGCGCGGCCGAAGCCGAGGCGAAGTTCGGGTTTCTGCTGAAAGCGCTCAAATTCGGCGCGCCGCCGCACGGCGGCCTGGCGTTCGGCATCGACCGCATCGCCGCGCTGATGGCCGGCACCGAGTCGATCCGCGATGTGATCGCCTTCCCCAAGACCACCAGCGCGCAGGACCTGATGACGGATGCGCCCTCGCCGATCGCCGCGCTACAGTTGCAGGAGCTGCACGTGCAGGTGCTGGCCGATGCTGCGACCGCTCACTGAGGCCGTGCAGCGGCTGAGCCGGAGTCCGCAGCCACCGGCATGAGTCGCGCGGTTGCCGGCGGCGCTGCTGCCGTTCCTTTCATCCCGCCACGGGGTCGATCATCGCCATGTCCGACCATGTGATCCTGCTGCACGGCCTGTGGATGCGTGGCTTCGCGCTGTCCCTGCTGCACCGGCGGATGATTGCCGCGGGCTTTCGTGTGCACCGCTACGACTACCTGAGCGTGGCTGCCACCCAGCAGCACATCCTGGAGCGCCTGCGCGTGCGCATGGCCGAGTTGGCAGCGGAATCGGAATCCGCCTCGGTGCATCTGGTCGGCCACAGTCTGGGCGGTCTGCTGGCGTTGCGCGCCTGTCTTGCCGAGGGCTTGCCGCCCGGGCGCGTGGTCTGCCTGGGGTCGCCGCTGAAAGGCAGCGCCGCGGCGCGCGGCTTTGCCGCCTGGGGCCGCGGCGGCGAGGTGCTGCTGGGCCACAACCGCGACCTGCTGCAGCAGGGCTTCGAGCGTTGGGACGGCCCGCGCGAGGTGGGCATGATCGCCGGCTGCACGCCGCTCGGCCTCGGTGCCATGCTCGGGCACTTCGCGGGCGAGCACGACGGCACCGTGGCGGTGGACGAGACCCGGCTGCCCGGTCTCGCCGATCACTGCGTGGTGGAAACCAATCACACCGGACTGCTGTTTTCTGCCGAGGTGGCGCAGCAGGTGGCGCAGTTCCTGCGGGTCGGCCATTTCACGCGCGCCGCGGTGGTGCCGGGCTAACCGGCACGGCGCCCGAAATCAGGTAAAATTGTCGGCTAGTCATCCGATCACAGTGCAGGCAATGTCATGGGTAGAGGCCCGTCCATCGAAGGGCGCAAGAGCGCCGAAGACGCCAAGCGCGCCAAGGTGTTCACCAAGCTGATCCGCGAAATCACCGTGGCCACGCGCTCCGGCGTCGCCGATCCTTCGGGCAATCCGCGACTGCGCGCGGCGATCGACAAGGCGCTGTCGGCGAACATGACGCGTGACACCATCGACCGCGCGGTCAAGCGCGGTTCCGGCGCCGACGGCGGTGCGCACATGGAGGAGCTGCGCTACGAGGGCTACGGCCCGGGTGGCATCGCGCTGATCATCGAGTGCTTCACCGACAACCCGGTGCGCACCGTGGCGGACGTGCGCAACGTGCTGACCCGGCACGGCGGCAACCTCGGCACCAGTGGCTCGGTGGCATTCCAGTTCAACCGATGCGGCGAGCTGGTATTTGCCACCGGCGGCGACGCGGCGGCCGAGGAGAAGGTGCTGGAAGCGGCACTGGAAGCCGGCGCTGACGACGTGGTCAACGAGCATGGCGAAAGTACTGTGCTGTGCACGCCGGAAAATTTCGAGGCGGTGCAGCAGGCGCTGTTGGCGGCCGGGCTGGTCTCGGTGCATGCCGGCGTGGTCATGCGTCCGCATAACCGCGTGGCGGTGTCCGGCGAGGCGCAGGAAACCCTGCTCGACCTGCTCGAAAAGCTCGACGCGCTGGACGATGTCAGCGACGTCTCGCACAATGCCGCGCTGTCCGCGTGAGGCGCTTGCCGGGTCAGCGTGCCTAGCCGTACCAGCCAGCTCCCCGGCACTGCCGCGGTCGTGCGCATCATCGGCATCGACCCGGGCAGCCAGCGCACCGGCGTGGGCATCATCGACGTGGGCATGACGGGCAAATTGACGCATGTCTTCCACGGCGCGCTGGCGGTGGCGGCCGAGGCCAGCTTCCCGCTGCGCCTGAAACGCATCTTTGACGAGCTGTGTGACATCATCGCCACCCATCAGCCGGTCGAGTGCGGGATCGAGCGCGTGTTCATGGCACGCAACCCCGATTCGGCGCTGAAGCTGGGACAGGCGCGCGGCGCCGCGATTTGTGCGGTGGTCAGTCGGGGGATCGTGGTGCACGAATATGCAGCAACGGAAGTGAAGCAGGCGGTAGTCGGCAGCGGCCGCAGCGACAAGACCCAGGTGCAGCACATGATCGGTATTTTGCTCGGCCTGCAAGGGCCGCTGCAGGCGGATGCCGCCGACGCGCTGGCGATCGCGGTGACACATGCGCACACCCGCGCCAGCTTGGCGCGGGTCGGGATTCCGCGCAGTGCATGGCGGCGGCGCCGATGATCGGCCGTCTGCGCGGCACGCTGGTTTCCAAGCAGCCGCCATGGCTGCTGCTCGAGGTGGCTGGCGTCGGCTACGAGGTGCAGGCACCGATGTCCACCATCTACGACCTGCCCGGGGTCGGCAAGGAAGTGATCCTGCTCACCCACTACGCCGTGAAGGAGGACGGCGCGGCGCTGTATGGCTTCCTGCACGAGGCCGAGCGATCGCTGTTCCGCAACCTGCAGAAGGTAAGCGGGATCGGCGCCAAGATCGCGCTGGCGGTGCTGTCGGGCGTTTCCACCGAGCATTTTGCGCGGCTGGTACAGGCCGGCGACGTGGCGGCGCTGACCAGGATTCCCGGCATCGGCAAGAAGACCGCCGAGCGCATCGTGGTGGAATTGCGCGACCGGCTCGACGGCCTGTCCAGCCTGCCTGGGGCCGCCATGCCGGTTGGCGGTGCGCCGCTGGACGCGGCCGGCGAGGCCAGCGGCGCGCTGCAGCAGTTGGGCTACAAGCCGGTCGAAGTGACCCGGCTGGTGCAGAAAGTCGCCGCCGAGGGCGACAGTGCCGAAACCATCATCCGCAAGGCGCTGCGCGCCGCACTCGGGAGCTGATCCAGTGACTGCAGAATCCATCCAGAGCGAGATGACCAAGCGTCGTCTGGCCAGTCTG
>JAJXTX010000010.1:11009-24154 GCA_021783385.1 Pseudomonadota bacterium | reverse complement strand
CGCTGAACCTGGCCATCACCTTCAAGGACGGCCGCATCCAGCAGCACAGCGGCAAGGACTACCCGCTCGCCAGCATGGCCCAGCTGCCCGACGCGGTGGAGGTGATCAGCGTCCCTGGCGACAACCTTCCGCCCACCGGCGCCAGCTTCCTGGCCATGCCCACCGCCGCCCCCGCGCTGGCCAACGCGGTGTTCCGCGCCAGCGCCGTGCGCGTACGCCGGCTGCCGCTGATGAAGGAGCTGCTGCGACTGCTGTAGGCGCCGAGCCGACTGCTCGCCACAGGCCGATCACTTCCGGCGCATGGGGGCCAGCACATACGCTGCAGAGCGATGGGGCAGCAGAAGTCGAAACCGGCTATCTTCATCCCATCGTTGACGCAGGGGGATCAGGGTCATGAAAGTATTCGAGGCAGCCGCACTGCTGGTACTTGGCACCGCGTTGCTCACGTTTGTATCCATCGCGTTCCTGCTTTTTCCGCGTCCACTGAGCCTGAGCAATCCCACCCTGTTCATGGAGGGACTCTGCATCGCCGGGCTGGCATTCCTGGCGCTCGCCATGCGCAAGCTGCTACGCATCAGTCGCGCCGTTTCAACCTGCACCTCCTCAGTTTCAGGTCGTCAGGCTGAGGCCTGAGCACCTCTCCTGAAAGACGCGGACAACGCATCGCCCACTTCAAGGATCGTGGAGCCGTGGAAGCAACCAACACCTTGCTGCAGGGCATCATTCTGCAGGCGCTGACGCTCACCGCCTGCCCGTCGCTGGTCCGGCTTCCATGGCTCTGGCTGGCGCATCGCTGGGGCACGCCGGTTTACGATCGGGCGCACTACTGGGCGGGCGTGTCGGTCCACATCGTCTGCTCGATCGCCTTTGCCGCATGGTCCATATCGCTTTGGCGTGCGCTGAGCTGCGGCGGCGGCGGCGACTGCAGCGACAGCCTGACCGTGATGACCTTCGTCGCGACCTGCATTTTCTGCTGGACTTTGTATGGCCTTGCCTCCTGGCTGATCGCGAAATCCCGCGAGCGGCCGCGTAAGCGGCTGTCGGACACCTATCCGGGCTGAGGGAGCGTTCGATGAAGGTGCTGTTGCTGCTGTCGATGGCCGTCTCGGCCCGGGCGGCCGTGTGTACGTCACTGCTTTGGAGTGCACACCGTGCACACCAATAGGGTGATCGACACCCCTGAGGGCGAAGCGCAAGGCCATCGAGCCGGGGCTGCGCGCGGTGCTTCGGCTGCGGCATCCGGTGCTTCCGCAGCAAGCTGCCGTGGCAGGGCGGCCTTGATGCCATGCGTACCGACGGGTGATCCTGGCCGATTGCTGTGCATGGATCGACTACTTCCGCGGCATCGGCAGCTGGCAAACCGACCGGCTTGATGGCCGGCCGGGGAAACCAGCCACTGGCCGTCGGCGACTTGATCGTGACCGAGGTACTGCAGCGCTTCGCCAGCGCAAAGAACCTCAACCGGGCGAGGAAATTGCTGACTTCCCGGTGAGGGTTGAACTGGGTATCCAAAACCTTGCCATCCGGGCTCAGCCGATGGCGCAGGTGATGGCAATGTTGCGGCCGCGCTGCGCCGCTCAGACCAGGCTGCGTGCGATCCATTTCTGCTCGACTGCCTGCGGCGCCAGCGCGCGGTCGAACCAGAAGCCCTGGGCGTACATGCAGCCCATGCGCTTGACCCGCTCGATCTGTTCGGCGCGCTCGATGCCTTCGGCGACCGTGGCGATCTCCAGCGAGCGGGCCAGTGCCAGGATGCCCTCCACGATCATGGCAGCCTTGCGGCTGCTGTCGATGCTGGCAGTGAACGAGCGATCGATCTTCAGGGCATCGACCGGCAGCTGGTGCAGATAGCTGAGCGACGAATAGCCGCTGCCGAAGTCGTCGATGATGATGTCGATGCCGCCGGCCTTGAGCTGGGCGAGCAGGCTGGCGCTGGCGTCGATGTCGGCCATCAGCTGGCTTTCGGTGAGCTCGAGCGCCAGCCTTACCGCCGCCGGCCGCGCGCCAGTTGCACGCAACAGCCTGCCCACGCGCGCGCCGAATTGCGCATCGCGCATCTGCACGGCCGAAACATTCAGCGTGATGACGAGGTTGCTCGCGCCCATCCGCTCCCACGCGAGCGCCTGACGCACCGCTTCGCTCACCACCCAGTCGCCCAGCGGGATGATCAGGCCGCTGCTCTCGGCCAGCGGAATGAAGCGGGTCGGCGGCACCTCACCCAGCTCGGGATGCTGCCAGCGCAGCAACGCCTCGAAACCGTGCAGCGCGCCGGACGCCAGATCGATGATTGGCTGGTAGTGCAAGGCCAGCTCGTTGCCGGCGATCGCGCTGCGCAGCTGCTGCTCCAGCCGGCGGTTTTCCTGCAGGCTGAGGCTGATCGCCGGCGCGTAAAAGTGCACCGCCTCGCTGCGCCCTGCGTGCCGCACGGCCAGCGCGGTCTGCGCCCGGTCGAGCAGTTCGTGCGGGTCATGGCCGTCGTCCGGAAACACCGCCACGCCCACCCGCGGCGTCGGTGCCATGAACTCGTCGCGCTGCGCAATCCGCACCGCCTGCAGCCGCTCGACCAGCGCCTCGATCTGCCGTTCGGCGTCGTCGATGCGGTCGAGGTTGCCCAGAACGATGGCAAAGCGGGCGCCGGTCAGCACACCGACGAAGTCGTCCTCGCCCAGCTGCGCCTCGACTTCCCGGCCGATGCGCTTGAACAGCTCGTCGGCCAGCTGCGAGCCCCACTGACTTACCAGCCGCTGCAGACCGATCTCCAGCACGCCGACCACCACGCCCTTGCGGGTGCTGCGGGCGCGGCGCAGCGCATCGTGCAGATGCTGCTGCAGCAGTACGTCATTGGGCAGGCCGGTGCTGGCGTCGTGGGTGCGCGTGTGCGCCAGCGCCTGCTCGGTGGCGATCAGGTGCAGGCCGAAGGCGGCGTCGTGCGCCAGCTGTTCCAGCAGCTGCAGCTCGTCGGCCTCGAAATAGTCTTCCCGGTCCACGCCCAGGGTCAGCGTGCGGCGGTGCCCATCTGCGGTAAACCCGAGCGGAAACGAGGCTGCCGAACGAACCCCAAGCTGCTGCCCGAGATCGCGCCAGTCCGCCGTGCGCGGATCGGCCAGATAGCGGTTGCTGACCGCCACCACACCGTCGCGGGCAGCGGTCACCGAGGGAATTGCGCTGCCCGAAAGATCCCGGTCCAGCGGCAGGCGCAATTCGCCGATCGCCAGCGAATGCTCGCCAGCCCAGCTGACCGCGCACAGCGTCTTCCGCTGCGCGTCCACCTCGCCGATCCAGGCGAGGCTGAACTCACCGACCTCGCAGGCGATGCGGCAGATTTCGTCCTGCAGCTGGGCCACGCTCAGCCGCCGCAGGATCGCTGCATTGATGCCGGCCAGCACCGCGTGCAGGCGATGGCGGCGTTCGAGCGAGCGCAGATGGGCGACGCGCTCCACCGCCTGCTGTTCGATGTCGCCGGCCATGCGGTCGAAGGCCATGCCCAACCGGGCGATTTCGTCGTTGCCCGGCAGCAACCCGGTGCGCGCGCGCAGATCGCCTTTGGCCAGCCGATCGATCGCCAGCATCAGCGCCTGTGTCGGCAGCAGGATCAGGCGGTAGCCGATCCACCACACCAGTGCAAGCGCGATCAGCAGGCCGCCCAGCATCATGCTCAGATTGCGCAGCAGCGCCTGCCAGGCGGGACCGTACAGGGCAGCGCGGGGGATCGCCAGCGCCATTGCGCCAACCTCGCCGCGTTCTCCCAGCGGCTGCCAAGCGACCAGCGCCGAACCGATCCGCTCGATGGTGGCCACGCTGGCGGAGGCGGTATTCGTTCCGCGCGCCGAGCGGATCAGGCGCTGGCTGATGTCAGCCCGGGCCCGTGCGGAAAGGCGTTGGCCCGGGTCGAGCAAGCCGCCGCGGGTATCGATGAACAGCAGCCGGGCTTCATGCATGAACGGCTCGATGGTGGCATCGAGCAGCGGCGTGAATGCGGTGGCGACGAAGGCGATCAGCTGCGGCGATCCCGGCTTGTGCAGCGCGTGCGCCACCATCAGGCGCGGCGGCGCGACCGGGCTGTCGGCCAGCAGCGCGACCGCCGCGTGGCCCGGCAGTTCGATTGCATGCCGCAGCAGCGCGCGGTCGATCGGCCGCGCCTGCCGCTCCGGGCGGGAGAGCGCGCAGATCACCTGGCCATCCTCCCGCACCAGCCCCACGTCCTGGTATTCCGGATGCTGCTGCGCCAGCGCGTGCAGCGCGTCGGGGCAGCCGGTCTCGAATCCGGACAGCGTGCTCGCCGCCACGGCCAGGTCGGTCGCCGCATCCCCGCTGACGTCGGCATAGTCGCGCCGCGCATGCCCCAGCGCGGAGGACAGCGACGCGCGCGCGGCCTGCTCGGTCTGCTGCAACGACGTCACCGCATCCATCACGGCTATCGCGAAGCCCGGCAGCGCCGCCAGCATGGCCAGCGCCAGCACCCGGGCGCGCAGACTGAGCAGCCAGCGGTAGCTGGTCATGCGCGGCCACCGGACGAGCGCTGCCTCATGCGGATGTCGCCGCAGACGTCGCCGGCGCGGCCGCCGTCATCACGCAGTTCTTGCCGTGCGCCTTGGCCTGAAGCAGCGCTGTGTCGGCGGTTTCCGGCAGCTCGCTGAGCCGGCTGCCGTGCGCGGGATACGTGGCCAGGCCGATCGACAGCGTGACCGCAGCCAGTGCGTGCCAGGACTGCAATTCCGCACTCTCGCGGGCCTCGCGCAGCAGGCGCTGGGCCACCTCCGCGGCGCGCGCCGCGTCCAGCCCCGGCAGCAGCAGCACGAATTCGTCGCCGCCGAAGCGCGCGGTCAGCGGCTCCAGCAGCGAGATCACGCCCACCACCAGCGACAGCGGCAGACACAGCGCGCACTGATGCCGCTGCAGCAGGCCGTCGATGTCGCTCATGCGTCCGCGCAACGAACCATGGGCAGGCGCTGCGTCAGAAGTCGCGGCGACCGGCGCGGTCATGGACGGGTGGGATGGAGGCATGCGGTTGCGGCTCGAACCATGCAGGCAGCGGGGATGCCGTGGCGTCCGGTGCCTGTCATGCGGCGCTTGCGCACCGGCCGGGTCGCTGCAGCCCTCCCCGTTCGAGACTGCCACGCCCTGCAATCACCCTGTTTGCCGACCATGGCAGCGGCGATCTTACACGGATATGCGCCAGACAAACTGTCGGCCGGCGTGTGTTTCAACGCAAAAGCCCCTTCGCCAGCGCGCGGTCATTTGCCCATGCGCGCGGGCGCCGCGAGGCCGCCCGAACGGATCGGGTCTTGCTGCCACGCAGCACGAGACAGACGCGCGCAAAACCCTCCGGATGACCGCCAGCCACGCGCGCATGGGCGATCAGTCGGCTGCTCGCGTCAGTGGCTGCCGATCATGGCCCGTCGGGTGTGGCAGCGTGTGCTGACTCCGGACACTGGCGACGTGTCACTCCCCCGGCTACCACTGCCGAAAAACCACGCAGACCGTCGTCGCGTCCAGCACCGCGAACTCCTGCGCGCCCCAGGGCCTGCGCTGAATGACGCTGGCGTTCGGATGAAGCAGCTCTGGCGCGCGTGCGCAGATTTCCTGATGGATGCCCGCAATGTCATCCGTCTCGATGGCCAGCTCGGGACGATCCAGCGCCGCCAGCTCGGCGTTCTGCATCAGGTAGACCTTGGCGCCATCCCGGCCCAGCACCGCGATCGATGCATCCTGATGCAGCAGCTGGAAACCCAGGCACCTGCCGAACAGGTCAAGGCCCACGTTGATGTCGGCGTAGAAAACTTTCGGAATCAGCGTGAGCAGCACGGGGAGTCTCCAGGCGCGGTTTATACCCTGGTCCTGGCCAGCGATGATGGCTCAAAGACCGTTTACGGAAATGCAGTCCGGCAACCTTCAACGCCACAAGCACTGACATGCACGACGCAGAAAACAGGACAACATCTAGCCACCTTACCTAACGTTGAGGGGGCGCCGTTTTTTGGCGCACCCTCTCTCGCCACTACTGCCGCTCTTGCGCATCCATGCGCTCGCGGCGTTGGCACATCCCTGTGCGGCACAGATCTACACGCACGTGCTCAATCGCGGCGGCCACGGCGTACTGAGCCTGCTGGATCGAGACTGGCCGCGTTCGCAAGTTTCCCGAGATCCGATGGGGGTCGCGAAGCCATCGCCGAAGCCGTCTCGACAAACGCGGCTCAATGAAACTGATCGCTCGCCGGTACCCAGGAGCCGGATGAGGCGGCAGCGGGATGCGCCAGCTGCACCGGCAGCGTGACGGTTTCGCAGCCGGGCGGCGGCGGCGCGCCGGCGACGTGGGCGGTGGCGCACAGCGCGCTGTTGTCGAGCCGGATCGGCGCGGGCGCGCTGGCGGCGCTGAGCGGGGTAGGCGCCGCCACCGGATTGGCCGGCGCCATGTGCAGGCGGTCGTAGACCTTGTCGGCGACCGGCACCGGCGGCGGATCGGGATTGCGGCAGCCGAACAGCGCGCTCGGCAGCAGCGGATGCAGCGAGCACTCCACGCGCACGCCGCGCGGCAGATGAAAGGTGTGCGACACGGTGGTTTTTTCCACCGCGCGGCGCAGCGCGGTGTCGATCGAGCTTTCGCCCTCCGGCGTCCAGTCCTTGTCGAAGCGGGTGGGCCGGTAGCCGATGTTCGGGCTGCCGTGATTCATGATTTGGGTATCGCCGCGCGGCTTCAGCTCGACGTAGCCGCCGAGCGCGCCCTGCTTCTCGCCCTGCGGGGCGCCGGGCTGGTTGCCGCCGGTCTGCCCGGCCGCCGCGTTGGCGCCGCCGCTGCCCGGCGAGCTGCCCGGCCCGGTTTTCTGCCCGGCGCCGGCATCGCTGTGGGCGGTACTTTCCGGCGCCGCGGGAACACCGGCCGGCGTGCCCAGGATCGCGCTGTCGCTGCCCTGCGGCGTGGCGTCGGGCGCGGTGCTGATATCCGGCGTGCTCGCCGCAGCGGGCGTTGCCGCGGCAGCGGTCGGCGCGGGAGCCGTGGCAGGGGGCGACGCTGACGCGCCGGGTGCGCTGGCCGGCAGCGGCGACACGGCGATGGCCGCGGGTGCAGCCACGCTCAGCGACGCAGGCGCCTGTACCGGCCGGATGCTGGCAGGCGGCGTGCGGGTTTCGATCTTCACGGCAGGCAGCGACGGCGGCAGCTGCGGCCGCGCAGCGGGCGTCGGCGGCAGCGCCTGCGGCTGCACCGCGGCCACGGTGATCGCCGGCGGCCGCAGCTGCGGCCGCACGCGCGGAACCGGCGGCGCGGGCGGATTGATCTCGGCCTGCAGGTTGATCGTGGGAGACGGCTGCGCCGGCAGCGCGATTGGCTGCAGCGCGGGCACCGGCGGCGCGGCCGCGACCAGCAGCGGCGCCGGCTGGATGCTGGCCTGCGCGCTTGTGCGCGGCGTGGGCAGGTTCAGCGCGATGCTGGGCGCGGCGATCGGCGGCGTAGCCTGCGCCGGCAGTTCGGGCAAGGCCAGCGAGGGCGGTGGCGGCGGCGCGCGGTTGCCTTCGAGCTGCGGCGCGCGCACCCGCTCGGGCTGGAACTTCGGCGGCACCGGCACAGCCAGCGGCGGCGTCGGCAGGTTCACCTGCGGCGGCGTCCCGGCCAGCGGAATCGGCTGCAGCCGCGGCGTGGGCGCGGGCTGCGGCAGGCTCGCCGACGGCGTGGTCACCGCGAGCGGCTGCGCCACCGGCGCGGCCGGCAACGCCGGCGGCATGATCGGTGGCATCGCCCTGGCCGGCGGTGCCGAGGCGGCGGCGGTGGCTGCGGGTTGCCGGCTGGTGGCAGCCAGCCTGCCGGCATGACCCTGGTGGCGGGGTCCGCGCACTTTCGGCGGCGTGCCGCGTACCGGCGGTGGCGGCGGCAGCTCGGGCGGCTCGATCAGCCGCACCTGCATGTACTGCTGTTTCGATGCAGGCGGCAGCGTGGGCTGGTAGGCCGGACCCAGCACGAAGCCGAACAGGAACAGCAGATGCACCACCAGCGCGCCGACCATCGCGAACACGCGCAGCGCGCGCTCGCGCGGCCGCTGGCGCGTGCGCCGGCGATACACCCTGGCCCGCGTGGCGGCCGCCAGCGGCGAGTCCAGCATCACCCGCGCCGGGTTTCGGGCGGGCGATCCAGCAGCGGAATCCGTGGGCGGTACGGGCATGCCGCCAGTGTAGCGGGCGTTTCCGCGGCGCCATGTGACCCTTGGAACCCGGCCCGCAAACGGCGTGGATGGCTGTCCTTCGACGGCGCTTCGCTACGCTCAGGGCGAACGGTACAGACAACGCGCCGCGCTGCCGGAGCTGCGGGGTCAGGGCTGGCCGGTGGCGGCCGGATGCTTGCGCAGCTGTGCATCCACCGAGCGATTCGGCGTGTCCGCCGGGCAGCCCCAGGCCAGCGGCCGGCCGGCACGATACATCGCGATGCATGCCGCCACGCTGGGCGGCGGCGGCGCGTGCGGGTCGACCGCCAGCGGTTTGGCCGGCGCCATGCTGAGACGCTCGTCGCCGTCCTTCTTCGACGGCGGCGCCGGCGGATTGATGCAGTTGGGGATCGGTACGCCCAGCAGCGTGGTGCACTTCAGGTGCACGCCGTGCGGCAGGTTGACGTCGGTGGATTTCACCACCGCCTCGACCACATGTCGCAGCACCGCGCCGCCCAGGGTTTCGCCGGGCGGCGGGAAATACTGTTCGAAGCGCGTGGCCTTGTACGGCACCGGGCTGGTGTGCTGCATGATCCGGGTATCGCCCGCGGGCATGCGCTGCACGTAGCCGGGCACCGCGGTGCTGGCGGCGGCCGCGGGCAGGCGCGGCAGGCCGTCGCGATCGTACAGCTGCGGCACGGCGGCCGGCGCCGGGGTGGGCGTCGGGGTAGCCAGCTGCATCGTCATTGCATTCCTGGCCGCCGGCACCGGCTGCTTCAGGATTACCCGCGGCGGCGCGGGCAGCGGCGGCGGTGGCGTGGCCGCCTGCGGTGCGCTGGCGATGAAGCGTACCTGCAGCACGTCGTCCGGGCGCTCCGGCGATGCCGCTGCGCTGACCGGCGGCCGCATCTCGTGCCAGATCGCCAGCATGAACAACGCGTGCAGCAGCAGCGCCACGGCCAGCGCCAGTGTCGGCAGCCGACGTTCGGGTGGCGCGCCGCGCCGGTGCCACTGCTGCAGCATGGCGCGGGTCGACGCATCCAGCGGCATCAGCCCGCGGGCCGGCGCGGGCCGGACGGGCGGGACTTCGCGGTGATCTTCGACCGGCTGCAAATGAGCGATGACGATGCCTCGATGGTGGGATGCGTGCGGGCAGCATGCCGCAGCGCGCTTGAACCCCGGGAGACTGCCCGCCGGGCAGCTGCGGGCGTGCCCCCGCTCCCATGCAGACCATCACGGCGCGGGGCGGTTCCCCGCAGTGCAACTTGACCCGGGCAGCCATCGGCTCAAGTCTGGGCGGGCGGCGCCCCCGCGCCGCTCCGCCATGACCGCCCTCGCGCCTTAGCCCAAGCAGGACGACCATGACGGCCCGCCATTGTCAGCCGTCCACGCACGGCCTCATGCGGCGCCGCTCATGCCCCGAGGCCTTGCCCCACCGAGGGAGGGTCGCATCGTGCCGCATTCCACGGAACATATCCGCACCGAAACCATCCGCAACATCGCGCTCGCCGGCCACGCCGGCGCGGGCAAGACCACGCTGTTCGAGGCGCTGCTGCTCGCCGGCGGCGCGATCCAGACGGCCGGCACGGTCGAACGCGGCAACACCGTGTCGGACACCGACAGCCAGGAAAAGGCGCGCGTGCATTCGATCGACAGCTGCATCGCGCACCTCGACCACGGCGGCTGCCACCTCAACCTGATCGACACCGCCGGTTCCGCCGACTTCCGCGGAGCCACCCTTTCCGCGCTGGGCGCGGTGGAAACCGTGGCGGTGGTGGTGAACGCGATCAACGGCATCGAGCACGGCACCCGCCGCATGATGACGCACGCGAAGCAGCGCGGCCTGGCGCGCGTGCTGGTGGTCAACAAGATCGACTTCGATGGCGCCGACCTGGCCGCGCTGGTCGACGCGCTGCGCGAGGAGTTCGGCAGCGAGTGCCTGCCGGTGAACTTGCCCGCCGGGGGCGGCAGGCGCGTGCTGGACTGCTTTTTCCACAGCGAGGGCGCCACCGATTTCTCCTCGCTGGCGCAGGCGCACCAGCGCATCCTGGACCAGGTGGTGGAGATCAACGAGGCGACCATGGGCGCCTACCTCGACCGCGGCGAGGCCGCGCTGACCGCGCAGCAGCTGCACGACGCGTTCGAGCAGTGCCTGCGCGAAGGGCATCTGGTGCCGATCTGCTTCGTCAGCGCGCGCACCGGCGCGGGCGTGCGTGAGCTGCTGGACGTGGCCGCGCGGCTGCTGCCGAATCCGGCCGAAGGCAATCCGCCGCCGTTCGTGCGCGGCGACGGCGAGCCGCTGCAGGTCAGCGCCGATCCGGCCAGCCACGTGATCGCCGACGTGTTCAAGATCGTCAACGATCCGTTCGTGGGCAAGCTCGGTGTGTTCCGCGTGTGGCAGGGCACGATCCGCCGCGACAGCCAGCTGCTGATCGACGACGGCCACAAGCCGTTCAAGGTCAGCCACCTGTTCCGGCTGCAGGGCAAGACCCACGTGGCAATCGATGCGGTGACCGCCGGCGACATCGCCGCGGTGGCCAAGGTGGAGGAGATCCATTTCGACGCGGTGCTGCACGACTCGCACGACGACGACCGCATCGCGCTGGCGCCGCTGGCGTTTCCCACGCCGATGGTCGGGCTGGCGCTGGAAATCACCCACAAGGGCAACGAGCAGAAGCTTTCCCACGCGCTGGCGCGGCTGGCCGAGGAGGACCCGTGCTTTCGCGTCGAGCACCACAAGGAGCTCAACCAGACGGTGGTGCGCGGACTCTCCGACCTGCATCTGAAGGTGATGCTCGAGCGCATGCGCGAACGCTACGGCGTCGAGGTCAGCACCCATCCGCCGCGCATCGCCTATCGCGAAACCATCGCCGGCCACGCCGAGGGCCACTACCGGCACAAGAAGCAGACCGGCGGCGCCGGCCAGTTCGGCGAAGTGTTCCTGCGCGTGGAGCCGCTGGAGCGCGGCGCCGGCTTCGAGTTTGTCGACGCGGTGAAGGGCGGCGTGATCCCCGGCCAGTTCCTGCCGGCGATCGAGAAGGGCGTGCGCCAGGCAATGGGGCGCGGCGCCATCGCCGGCTACCCGCTGCAGGACCTGCGTGTCACCGTCTACGACGGCAAGCACCACGCGGTCGACTCGAAGGAGGTCGCTTTCGTCAGCGCCGGCAGCCGCGCCTTCAGCGATGCCGTCGGCAAGGCGCAGCCGGTGGTGCTGGAACCGATCGTCAACCTCGAAGTGGTGATTCCCGAGCACCACGTGGGCGACGTCACCGGCGGCCTCGCCGGCAAGCGCGCGCGCATCCTTGGCACCGATAGCCAGCGCGGCGGCGAGCTGGTGATCAAGGCGCAGGCGCCGCTGGGCGAGCTGACCGACTACTCCACCGAGCTGAAGTCGATGACCGGCGGCCGCGGCCGCTACAGCCTCGACCTCAGCCACTACGAGCCAGTGCCGGCGTCGCTGCAGAAGCAGCTGCGCGAGGCGTGGAAGCCGCGGGCGGAGGAAGATTGAACCTGGAGCCGCCGGCAACCTCGCGCATGCCGGACACCTCATCAACCCGCCAGGAAACCTCACCATGCACCTGCCACGCCTGCTGACCATCGCCGGCATCCTGCTGTTCACCGCCTGCAACTCACATGCCGGCACCGGCGCCACCTCGCCTGCCGCTGCGACCATGGTGGTGGCCATGCAGCGCACCACCTGTTTCGGCCCCTGCCCGGCCTACCGCGTCACGCTGGCGGAGGACGGCAAGATCACCTTTACCGGCATCGCGTTTGTGCAGACCAAAGGCACGGTCAGCGCCCAGGCCACGCCCGCAGAGGTTGCTGCGATACGCCGCGCGATCGACGCCGCCGACCTGCACAGCCTGCGCAATCACTACACCTCGCGCAGCGATGGCTGCGGGCCGATGATGACCGACATGAAAAGCGTGCGGATCACCCTCGGCGCCGCTGCCCCCGGGGGCAGCAAGACGGTGGACTACTCCTACGGCTGCCGGGGTGCGCTGGCCGCCAAGGTGCGTCCGCGTATCGAGCAGCTGGCCGGCACCATCGACCAGCAACTGGATACCGCGCGCTGGATCGGCAAACCCGCTCCGTTCAGCGTGCGCAAACCGATCCCCTGAAAAGTTGATGCTGGCGCGACCGCCCGATCCGCTACCGCATGGCCGCTTCCTCGCCTGAGCGGGCGGCCGTGCCATGGGTGCAGGAGATACCGCCATGAGCCGTGCCTTCGTCAAGGAACCGGACGGCAACAGCCCCGAGCCGCTGCCCGAGCTGCCGCTGAGCAATCATCCGAACTACGTCACTCCGCGCGGCCTGGCGCAACTGCGCGCGCGACAACAGTTGGTGAGTGCGCAACGGGACGCAGGGAAGGCATCGGCCGACTCGATCGGCCGGCAGAATGAACTGGCGCTGCTGGAACGCGAACTGCGCTGGCTGAGCGCACGGATGCACAGCGCCATCGAAGTGGACCTGCTGGCGCAGCCGCAGGACCGGGTCGCGTTCGGCGCCCGCGTCACCGTCGCCAGCGCCGAGGGCGAGCAGCGCTACCGCATCGTCGGCGAGGACGAGGCGGCCGCCGAACAACAGCGCGTCAGCTACCTGTCACCGCTGGCGCGAGCACTGCTGGGCGCGCGCGTGGGCGACGAGGTGATCTGGCAGCGGCCGGCGGGCGACCTGGCGATCGAGGTCATCGCCATCGACTATGCCGGTGAAACTGACGACTGACGCCTGTCCCGTGGGGGAGTCGAACGCGCACCATGGATCCGGCCCGCGGTGCGTCATCTCCACCGTTCGCCCTGGGCGTGGCGAAGCGCGAGCGAAGGACAGGCGTATCCGCTGTTTGCGGGCCGGATCTACAAGCGCCCGGACTTGGGCTTAGGTTTGGGCTTGGGCTTGGATTTTGGCTTGAGCAAGGTGCCGGTGCAGCGCGGCGAGCCGCACAGGCAGCGCCACAGCTTTTTCAGGCGCGCGGTGTGCGGCACCTCCAGCACGATGCCGTAGTCGTAGGTCAGC
>JAJXTX010000010.1:0-10909 GCA_021783385.1 Pseudomonadota bacterium | reverse complement strand
CTTGGGCTTGGATTTTGGCTTGAGCAAGGTGCCGGTGCAGCGCGGCGAGCCGCACAGGCAGCGCCACAGCTTTTTCAGGCGCGCGGTGTGCGGCACCTCCAGCACGATGCCGTAGTCGTAGGTCAGCTCTTCGCCAGGCTTGATCGCGCGGATCGTCTCGATCACCACCTTGTCGCGCCGCGGGTCGCCGCTGGCGCTCTCCTCGACCAGCGCGCGGCAGTTCGGCGCGCAGCTGTGGTTGATCCAGCGCGCGCTGTTGCCGCCCTGATTGGCGTCGATGATGTAGCGGTCGTTGAGCGTGAACAGGAACGTGTGGCCGGTTTCGCCGCCGTCGCCGTACCGCTCGTCGGCCTCGGCATGAGTCAGCAGACGGCCCTTGTACTGGATGATTTCCTCGCCCCTGGCGATGGCGCTGGCGGCGAACACGCCATTGCCGTGAATCGGCGAGCGGCGGGCGATGAGGCGACGGGTCATGGATGGTCTGCGGCGTGGAATGACTCGCGATGATGCCCGCTGTGCCGCGCGATGGGAACACCGCGCGGCCGGTTGCCGCGCTTCCCTGTTCCCCGTTCGCCACCCCTGCTAACATTCAAACAATCGTTTGAGGTGATCGCCATGAAACGACTGCTGCGAGCTTTTCTGCTGACCGGACTGACCGCCGGCCTGGTGGCCTGCGGGCCGCCGAAGAAGAGCGTGTTTCCGCCCACGCTGACGATCCAAGAACTGGTGGCGCGGCCGGATGGCCAGTGGCAGCTGACCGTGCGCATCCAGAACAACAGCTATGGCGAGATGGATTTCAAGTCACTCGACGGCGAGCTGCAGCTGGCGGCGCTGCTGCCGATCCGGCTGCATGCGCGCTTCGAGCGGGACATTCCCGCGCTGACCGGCGACGTGATCCAGCTCGACGTGCTGCCCACCACCGCCATGACGCAGGCGCTGCAGGCGATCGCCGGCAAGGGCAGCGCCGGCTCGGTCGGCTATCGCCTCAGCGGCAGCATCAGCGCGCGGCCGGAGCAGGAAAAACAGCCGCGCAGTTTCGACTTCAGCGGCAACGACTGGCTCTCGCCGGTACCCGGCCTGGCCAATACCTACCGCTGACACCCACCCCGCCCGCTTTCAACCGAAGGAAACCGCGATGACCATCTACAAGGCCCCCCTGGACGACCAGCGCTTCGCCCTCTTCGACGTACTCGGTGCCGAGGCCGTGCTCACCGGTCTGGAGGGCGGCGAGGGTCACACCCGCGACCTGCTCGATGCGGTGCTGGAGGAGGCCGGCAAGCTGGCCGAACAGGTGCTGGCCCCGACCAACTGGTCCGGTGACGTGGAAGGCTGCCGCTACGACAAGGCCACCCGCACGGTGACCACGCCGAAGGGCTTCAAGGAGGCGTTCGAGCAGTTCGCCGGCGGCGGCTGGGCCGGCCTGACGATGCCCGAGGCCTACGGCGGCCAGGCGCTGCCGGCAGTGCTGGGCACCGCCACCACCGAGCTGTTCCAGAGCGGCAACCTGGCGTGGAGCCTGTATCCGCTGCTGTCCGAAGGCGCCTGCCACGCGCTCGAACTGCACGGCGAGGAGTGGCACCGCCAGCTGTACATGAAGCCGATTGTCGAGGGTCGCTGGACCGGCACCATGTGCCTCACCGAGCCGCAGGCCGGCTCCGACCTGGGCCTGCTGAAGACCCGCGCCGAGCCCGCCGGCAAGGGCCTGCACGACGCCGACCTGTACAAGATTTCGGGCACCAAGATCTTCATCAGCGCCGGCGAGCACGACCTCACCGAGAACATCGTGCACCTGGTGCTGGCGCGCCTGCCCGACGCCCCGGCCGGCAGTCGCGGCATCTCGATGTTCATCGTGCCCAAGTTCAAGCTCAACACCGACGGCTCGCTGGGCGAGCGCAACAGCGCTTTCGCCGGCGCGATCGAGCACAAGATGGGCATCAAGGGCTCGGCCACCTGCGTGATGAATTTCGACGGTGCCGAAGGCTATCTGATCGGCCACCCGCACAAGGGCCTGGCGGCGATGTTCACCATGATGAATGCCGCGCGCCTCGCGGTGGGCGTGCAGGGCCTGGCGCTGGCCGAACGCGCGCTGCAGAACAGCCTCAACTACGCGCGCGAGCGGCTGCAGTCGCGTGCGCTGTCCGGGGCGAAATTTCCCGACAAGCCGGCCGACAACCTGCTGGTGCAGCCGGACGTGCGGCGCATGCTGCTGACCCAGCGCGCCTTCGTCGAGGGCTCGCGCCTGCTGGTGCTGTACAACGCACTGCAGGCCGACATCGAGGCCCGCGCCACCGATCCGGCCGCGCGCCAGAAGGCCGGCGAGCTGGCGGCCTTCCTGATCCCGATCTCCAAGGGCGTGGTCACCGAGCTGTCAATCGAATGCACCAAGGAGGCACTGCAGATTTACGGCGGCCACGGCTACATCGGCGAGAACGGCATGGAGCAGTTCGCCCGCGACGCCCGCATCACCACGCTGTACGAGGGCACCACCGGGATCCAGGCGGCCGACCTGCTGGGACGCAAGATCCTCCAGCTGCAGGGGGTGGGCTTCAAGCACTTCCTGGAGGAGATCAGCGCGTTCTGCCAGCAGCACAGCGGGGACGCGGCGCTGCGTGCGCTGATCGGACCGCTGGCCGTGTACGCGAAGCAGTGGGGCGACATGACCATGAAGCTGGCCCAGCGCGTGCAGGCCAATCCGGAGGAACTCGGCGCCGCCGCCAGCGACTACCTGTACTACTCCGGTTACGTCGCGCTGGCCTACCTGTGGGCGCGCAGCGTGGCCGCGGCCGAAGCCGGCGCGCAGTCTGCCGCGTTCAGGCAGGCCAAGCGCGACACCGCCAGCTTCTACTTCGCGCGTATTCTGCCGCGCTGCCTGATGCACCAGGCCGCGATCGAGGCGGGCGTGGCCAGCCTGCCCGAGCTGGCCTGATCACGGCTTCCGCGGCTGAATGCAGAAAGCCCGGGAAACCGGGCTTTCTTGCAAGTGTCTTGGCCGAACACGGCAGTCAGACTGCGGCGGCAGAGCGGATGGGACGCGGGGTGGCAGCGACGTGCCGCATTGGGTCCATTCCGGCTCCGCAACGGCAGGCCGGCTGACCCTGCCGACAGTTCAGTGCGACCACTCGTTGGTGATCACGTTGCCGCTCATCCGCAGATACTGCTGGATCAGCGCTTCGTGGATGTCCGCCGCCGCCATCAGCTCCCGCGCCATGGCCTCCTGCGCGGCGGCCAGGGTGGTCGTGCCGGGTACGGCTGTCGGCCCGGGGGCTTTCACCGCCCGCGGCGCCGGCATGCAGGCATCGATGAGTTCGGCTTCGATATAGGAGATGTCGTAGGCATGATCGTTCATGCCTGACGTAATGCAACAGGCTTGCCAACGGCTACCGGTTTCCTCAAACACGCTGTGCCAGCTGGCTTCCGGTCGGTGCGGGCGCCGCTCAGGCGACCGCTTCGACCTGCACCGCGGTGCCGTAGGCGAGCACTTCGGTGACGCCCTCGGCCACATCGTTGGCGTCATAGCGCATCGCCAGCACCGCGTTGGCGCCGATCGCCGCCGCGTGCTGCAGCATCAGCTCGAACGCCTCCTCGCGCGCCTTCTCGCACAGCTCGGTGTAGATCGAGATGTTGCCGCCGACCAGCGTCTGCAGCGCCGCGCCGAGGTTGCCGATCACGCTGCGCGAACGCACCGTGATGCCGCGCACGATGCCCAGCGGGCGCACCACGCGATGGCCGAAGATTTCGTTGCCGGTGCTGACCATGGCGTGCGGGATGGTGTTGGGCATGAGCTTGCTCCATGACGTTGGAAGGATGGGCCGGTCCGGACATCGACAGCCGCCCAAAGCGTAGCGAAGCGCCGCCCCGGAGCAAGTGGCCGCGCTTTCATGTGCCGTCACGCAGCAGCGCGGCGTAGCCGTCGCGCGCGTCCGGCCAGCGCAGGTCGAAGCCGCTGGCGCGCAGCCGCGCGTTGCTCAGCCGCTTGCTGCCGATGCCCGCCGGCGGCGGGCCATCCGCCGGCGGCTCGGCACCGATCAGCCGCGCCAGCGCGTCGTACAGCTGATCCAGCGGCAGCGGCGTGCTGTCCGCACCCACATAGCACGGCTGCGGATCGGCCAGCGCCAGCAGGTGCACGATCGCGGCGGCGGCATCGTCGGCATGCATGCGGTTGGCCCAGTGCACCTGCCTGCGCGGCACCCGCAGCTGCCCCGCGCGCAGTCGCTCGAACAGCTGCGTCCGCCCCGGCCCGTACAACCCGGCCAGCCGCAGCGCGATCGCCGGCACCGGCTGCGCAGCCAGCAGCTGCTCGGCTTGCAGCAGCAGCTTGCCATTGAATCCGGGCGGCGCCACGGGCGTGTCCTCGTCGACCCAGGCGCCACCGTGCTCGCCGTAGACCGCGCTGGAGGAAACCAGCAGCACGCGCTGCAGCGCTGCGCAGCCTGCCGCCTCCAGCACGCGGCGCAGGCCGTCGACGAAGGTGGCGCGATAGGCCGCCTCGTCGCGCCGATCGGGCGTGGGCAGGTAGACCAGCTGGGTCAGGCCGGCAGGCAACGCGCGCAGGCTGGCGGCATCGGTCAGGTCCGCGCCCAGCCAGTGGATGCCACTGTCGTCGGCGGCGGCAGGCGGGTGACGGCGCAGCGCCCACACCGCGTCGCCGCGCGCGCGCAGCCGCTGCGCCACGCGCAGCCCGAGATCGCCGCAGCCGGCCAGCAACACGCGTTGGTGGGTCACCGCATCCCTCCTCACGGCAGTCGAACCTGCCCTGTTAGCATTTGCGCATGAATCCGTCGTGCAACCTTTTCCTCATCGGCCCGACCGGCGCCGGCAAGACCTCGCTCGGACGCCGGCTGGCCGCGCATTATGGCCTGCCGTTTGTCGATCTCGATCAGGAGATCGAGCGCCAGTGCGGCGTGGATGTGAGCACGGTGTTCGAGATCGAGGGCGAGGCCGGCTTCCGCCAGCGCGAGAGCGCGACGCTGGACGCCTGCAGCCAGCGCGCCGGCGTGCTGCTGGCCACCGGCGCAGGCGCCGTGCTGGATCCGCGCAACCGCCGGCAGCTGGCCGAGCGCGGCTTCGTGGTGTGGCTGCAGACCAGCGTCGAGCAGCAGCTGGAACGGCTGGAGCGCGACCACCGCCGGCCGTTGCTGGCGGTGCCCGATCGGCGCGCGCGGCTGCAGACGATGGCGCAGGTCCGCGAGCCGCTGTACCGCGCGCTGGCCGATCTGGCGGTGCCGGGCGAGCACGCCGGCGTGCAGGCTGCGGCCGAACATTGCGCCACACTGATCGATCATCACTGGCAGCGCACGCCGCTCGCCGCATCCCAGCAGAGCGCATGAACCAGTCCGCCATCCACAGTCTCACCGTCGCGCTCGGCCCGCGCAGCTATCCGGTATGGATCGGCGCCGGCCTGCTCGCCGATCACGCCCGCTGGCGCGCCGCGCTGCGCGGCCGGCACGCGCTGGTGATCAGCAACACCACGGTGGCACCGCTGTACCTGCCGCGGATCGAGGCCGGTCTGCACGGCCTGCGCTGGTTGCCGTTCCTGCTCGACGACGGCGAGGCGCACAAGACCTTCGCCAACGTCGGTCGCGCGCTCGAGGCCCTCGCCGAACTGGGCGCCACCCGCGACGCCTGCGTGATCGCGCTGGGCGGCGGCGTGGTCGGCGACCTGGCCGGCTTCAGCGCCGCGTGCTGGATGCGCGGCATCGACTTCATCCAGATGCCGACCACGCTGCTGGCGATGGTCGACTCCTCGGTCGGCGGCAAGACCGGCGTCAACCTGCCCGCGGGCAAGAATCTGGTCGGCGCGTTCCACCAGCCGCGCGCCGTGGTGGCCGACCTCGACACCCTCGCCACCCTGCCCGAGCGCGAATACCGCGCCGGCCTGGCCGAGGTGGTGAAGGGCGCGGCGATCGGCGACGCGGCGTTCTTCGCGTGGCTGGAGCAGCACGCCGCCGCGCTTGCCGCCCGCGAGCCCGCCAGCGTGCTGCAAGCGATCGCGCGCAAGGTGCAGTACAAGGCCGGCGTGGTCGCCCGCGACGAAACCGAACAGGGCGAGCGCGCCCTGCTCAACCTTGGCCACACGTTCGGCCACGCGATCGAGACGGCGGGCAACTACACCGCCGTGCTGCATGGCGAAGGCGTGGCGATCGGCATGCGGCTGGCCGCGCAGCTGTCCGAACGCCTCGGCCTGAGCCAGCCCGCCGACAGCGCCCGGCTGCAGCGCCTGCTGGAACAGCTCGGCCTGCCCACCACGATCCCTTCGGGCATGGACGCGCAGCGGCTGCTGGAACGGATGCGGCTGGACAAGAAGAACAGCGCCGGCCAGCTGCGGCTGATCCTGTGGCGCGGCATCGGCCGCGCCGAGATCGTCGCCGGCGTGGCCGAGGCCGACGTGCTGGCCGTGCTGAAGGCCGCCCAGTAGGCGCGCACCCTGTGCGCGAATGCTTTTCGCGTGACCATCAACAGCATTCGCGCACAGGGTGCGCGCCTACCAAGCCGTCGCTCCTATAAACTGTGCCGTCCGGCTCTGCGTCGGTCCACGTTCCCATCCACGGACGCCATGCGCCTTTATCTGCAAACCGTGCCCGGCACTGCCGACGCGCCCCGCTACGTCCAGATCACGCTGGAGCAGGACCTGCTCGGCGGCTGGACGCTGTACCGCGAATCGGGCAACCAGGGCGGCCGCGCCACGCTCAAGCGCGAGCAGTTCCTGGAACGCGACGAGGCGATCGCCGCCTTCGAGAAGGCGCGCGACGCCCAGCTCAAGCGCGGCTTTCGCGTGATGTTTGCCCAGGGCCAGGAAGGCCCCTACGGACGCTGATGAGCATGCCCGACATCTTGCAGAACGACCGCTTCCTGCGTGCGCTGCGCCGCGAGCCCACCGACACCACGCCGATCTGGGTGATGCGCCAGGCCGGCCGCTACCTGCCGGAATATCGCGCCACCCGCGCCCGCGCCGGCAGCTTCATGAGTCTGGCGCAGCATCCCGAGTTCGCCTGCGAGGTTACCCTGCAGCCGCTGGCGCGCTTCGATCTGGATGCGGCGATCCTGTTTTCCGACATCCTCACGATCCCCGATGCGATGGGCCTGGGCCTCAGCTTCGCCCACGGTGAGGGGCCGCAGTTCGCGCGACCGGTACGCACGGCCGCGGACATCGCGAAACTCGCCGTGCCCGACATGGACGGCGAGCTGCGCTACGTGATGGACGCGGTGCGGCTGATCCGCCGCGAACTGCACGGTCGCGTACCGCTGATCGGCTTCTCCGGCAGCCCGTGGACGCTGGCCTGCTACATGGTCGAAGGCCAGGGCTCGAAGGATTTCGCCACGCTCAAGGCGCTTTGCTGGAACGAACCGAAGCTCGCCCATCAGCTGCTCGACACGCTGGCCGAGGCGGTCGCCGCCTACCTGATCGCCCAGGCCGCCGCCGGTGCGCAGGCGCTGATGGTGTTCGACACCTGGGGCGGCCTGCTCGGCCCGGCCCCGTTCCGCGAGTTCTCGCTGCGCACCATGGCGCGCGTGGTCGAAGCGCTGCAGGCCAGCGAACACAGCCACGCGCTGCCGGTGATCCTGTTTTCCAAGGGCGCCGGCGCGCACCTCGCCGCGCTGGCCGACACCGGCTGCGCCGCGCTGGGCGTGGACTGGACGATGGATCTGGCCGACGCACGCCGGGCCGTCGACGGCAGGGTGGCGCTGCAGGGCAACCTCGACCCGGCCGTCCTGCGCGCCAGCCCCGCGGTGATCCGCCGCGAGGCGCGCGCCGTGCTGGACAGCTACGGCAACCATCCCGGCCACGTGTTCAACCTCGGTCACGGCATCACCCCGGAAGTCGATCCCGAGCTGGTCAAGGTGCTGGTGGACGAGGTACACGCGCACGGGCGCATCCTGCGCGGCGGCTGACCAGGGCGTCGGCCTGACGCCAGCCGCAGCCGCGACGTCGGCATCAGGCGCAAACGACAGGGTCAAGCCACTGCCGCGGCGTGAAAGCGATCCGCGTTTTCAGACCATGGTCGATAACATGGAGCGGGCCGAAGGGCATACGCTTGAAGTGGTGAAGGACATCCTGGTCGTCCGCAGCCACCAGTCGCCGGGGTCGGCCGCGCGCCCGTTGCCCGCACCGACCGGCTGTTGCAACCCGAAGGTCAGGCGTCACTGACCTTCGGGCTGGCTTCATCCGGCGCGGGAACACAAGGGGAGGCTCGATGAATGCGAGAATCAGTTATGTCCATGGTGCGAGCACCACGCCGCTGCTTGGAGACACCGTAGGCTCCCTGCTGGATCGCATGGCCGTGCAGTTTCCTGACCGGCCCGCGCTGGTGGTACCCGGCCAGAACGTGCGACTGGACTACGCCGGCTTGCTGGCCGAGGTAGAACTGATTGCCGCCGGCCTGCTTGCGCTGGGCCTCGAGCCCGGCGAGCGTATCGGCATCTGGGCACCCAACTGCGCCGAATGGGTATTGCTGCAGTTTGCTACGGCCAAGGCCGGATTCATCCTGGTCAATATCAACCCGGCCTATCGCTCGCATGAGCTGGAGTACACGCTGAACAAGGTGGGCTGCCGCGCACTGGTGCTGGCGCGCGCATTCAAGACCTCCAACTACCTGCAGATCCTGGGCGAGTTGGCGCCGGAACTGGCGCAGGCCACGCCAGGCATGCTGCAAGCGGCCCGCGTGCCCGCGCTGCGCGAAGTGATCGTGCTGGATCAGGCCGGCCCAGCGCAGCCGGGGGCACGCCGCTGGCAGGAACTCGCCGGCCGCGCCGACGCCGCCGCGATGCGCAAACTGCGTGACATCGAGTGCAGGCTGTCGTTCGACGACGCGGTGAATATCCAGTTCACCTCCGGCACCACCGGCGCGCCGAAAGGCGCGACGCTGACGCACCACAACATCGTCAACAACGGCTATTTCATCGGCGAATCGATGCGTCTGACCGAGCACGATCGACTGTGCATTCCGGTGCCGTTCTATCACTGCTTCGGCATGGTGCTTGGCAATCTCGCCTGCGTCACCCACGGTGCCTGCATGGTGATCCCCGGCGAAGGTTTCGATGCGCTGGCCACCCTGGAAACCGTGGCCGCGGAACGCTGCACCGGCCTGCATGGCGTGCCGACGATGTTCATCGCCGAACTGGAACACCCGCGCTTCAAGGAGTTCGACCTGAGCACGCTGCGCACCGGCATCATGGCCGGCTCGCCATGCCCGGTCGAGGTGATGCGACGCGTCGTCAACGAGATGCACATGGCCGAAGTGACCATTGCCTACGGCATGACCGAGACCAGCCCGGTGAGTTTCCAGACCGTGCCCGAAGACCCGCTGGAGCGGCGGGTGGACAGCGTCGGGCGCATCCATCCGCATATCGAGGTGAAACTGATCGACCTGGATGGCCGCGATGTGCCGCGCGGCATGACCGGCGAGCTGTGCACCCGCGGCTATTCGGTGATGCTGGGTTACTGGGATGACGAGGAACGCACCCGCGAAGTGATCGACCCGGCCGGCTGGATGCACACCGGCGATCTGGCGGTGATCGATGAGGAAGGCTATTGCCGCATCGTGGGCCGGCTCAAGGACATGATCATCCGCGGCGGCGAGAACGTGTACCCGCGCGAAATCGAGGAATTCCTGTATCGCCATCCCAAAGTGCAGGACGTGCAGGTATTCGGCGTGCCAGACCCGAAGTTCGGCGAGCAGGTGTGCGCCTGGGTGCGCTTGCGCGAGGGCTGCAGCGCCAGCGAGGCGGAGATCCAGGATTACTGCCGGCAGCAGCTGGCCTACTACAAGGTGCCTCGCTACGTGCGCTTCATCGATGGCTTCCCGATGACGGTGACCGGGAAAGTGCAGAAATACCTGATGCGCCAGACGATGACAGGCGAACTCGGATTGTCGGAGATGCCGACGAACTGAGAGGCTGCCGCGGTGGTGCTGCCCAGTGTGTATCCGGGCACACCTGCGGCCAGGGCACGGCTGCCATATGGCGCATGCTTGCCGGCGACACGCTGGAGGTATTAACTACTTGCAGCCCCGGGGCGAGGCTGCCGCATCAGGGGTTGCGTGCTCATGATCGAGAACATTCGGGGACGACACCTGAAATTCGTGTCGCTGGTTTACCGCATGCGGAAACTCGGGTCCGCGCTCGGTGCCCTGCCCGTGGCCTCGGTGCTGTACCAGCAGCATGCCCCGGCATGGCAGTGGGGGTTGATGCTGTTGAACGGCCTGGTGTGGCCGCATGTGGCTTACGCGATCGCCTCGCGGGCCGAACACGCCAAGTGGGCCGAGCAGCGCAACTTTCTGGTTGACGCGATGATGACCGGCGTCTGGGTGGCGCTGATGCGGTTCAACCTGCTGCCAAGCGCCATGCTGGTGGCGATGCTGGCAATGAACCATGTCAGCTCAGGCGGGTGGCTCTTGCTGCGTCGGTCGTTGATCACGCTCGCGCTGGCCTGCCTGCTGGTCTGGGCAGCGCTCGACTTTCCGCTGCAGCCGGTCAGCAACACGCTCAACATCATCGCCTGCCTGCCACTGCTGACTATCAACCCGGTGTGGCTGAGCAAGGTGAACTACACGCTGGACCAGCGCGTGCGCGAACAGAACCGGTTGCTCGACCGGCTCAACCGCACCGACGCACTTACCGGACTGCCCAATCGCACCCACTGGCTGGAGGATGCGGGCAAGGCATGGCAGCAGTTCCAGCGGAGCCAGCGGCCGGCGGCACTGCTCCTGCTGGACATCGACAACTTCAAGCAGATCAACGACCGCTACGGCCATGCCGCGGGCGATGCGCTGCTGCGCCAGCTGGCTGCGGTACTGCGCGAGGACCTGCGCGAGATGGATACGCCCGGCCGGCTCGGCGGCGACGAGTTCGGCGTGGTGCTGTCGGGAACCGATGGCGCACAGGCGCTGGCGGTGGCCGAGCGGATCCGCGG
>JAJXTX010000009.1:14941-24166 GCA_021783385.1 Pseudomonadota bacterium | reverse complement strand
CCGTCATCGACCAGCGCCAGCCAGCCGTCCGGCTGCGCCACGTCGTCCAGCCACAGCGTGCTGACGGTGCCGGCGGGGCTTTGCCGCAGGGTGATGTGGTACAGCGTGTCGCGGTGGCGGTAGTCGAGCGAGAAGCCGTCCCACTCCGGCGGCAGCACCGGCGCGAAGCGCAGTCGGCCGGCTTCCAGCCGCAGACCGAGCAGCGATTCCAAGATCAGCCGGTACATCCAGCCGGCCGAGCCGGTGTACCAGCTCCAGCCACCGCGGCCGACATGCGGCGGCACTGCGTAGACGTCGGCGCTGACCACGTAGGGCTCGACCTTGTAGACGTCCATCTGCGCCGCGTCGAGGCCGTGGCTGACCGGATTGATCATGCGCAGCAGCTCCCATGCGCGCGCGCTGTCGCCGAGCTCGGCGAACGCCATCGTGGCCCAGATCGCCGCATGCGTGTACTGGCCGCCGTTCTCGCGCACGCCGGGCACGTAGCCCTTGATGTAGCCGGGATCGACGGCGGAACGGTCGAACGGCGGATCGAGCAGCTGCACCAGCCCCGCCTCGCGTCGCACCAGATGGCGGTCGAGCGAGTCCATCGCCTGCCGCTGGCGCTCCGGCGGCGCCGCGCCGGAGAGCACCGACCAGCTCTGCGCGATCGAGTCGATGCGGCATTCGTCGTTGCCGGCCGAGCCCAGCGGCGTGCCGTCGTCGAAGTAGGCGCGGCGATACCAGGCGCCGTCCCAGCCGTGCTGCTGCAGTGCTTCGCGCAGCTTGGCGACTTCGGCTTCGCAGCGCTGCGCGAAGCCGAAGTCAGCGTGCAGCCGCGCCACCTCGGCGAAGCGCGTCAGCACCTCGCAGCTGAAGAAGCCCAGCCAGATGCTCTCACCGCGGCCGGCTTCGCCGACCCGGTTCATGCCGTCGTTCCAGTCGCCGCTGCCGATCAGCGGCAGGCCATGGGCGCCGCGCCGCAGGCTGTGCTCGATCGCCCGCACGCAGTGCTGATAAAGCGGTTCGTGCAGACCCGAGGGCAGCGGCAGGTCGTAATAGGATTCCTCGTCCGGGTGCAGCGGACGGCCTTCGATGTAGCCCACGCTTTCATCCAGCACGCCGCGGTCGGCGGTGGCCAGCACGTAGCGACTGGTGGCCAGCGGCAGCCACAGGTAGTCGTCCGAGCACTGCGTGCGCACGCCGCGGTTCTGCGGCGGATGCCACCAGTGCTGCACGTCGCCGGCCGGAAACTGGTGCGCCGCGCACAGCAGCAGCTGGCTGCGCGCCAGCTCCGGCGCCGCATGCAGCAGCGCCATCGAATCCTGCAGCTGGTCGCGGAAGCCGAACGCGCCGCCGGACTGGTAGTAGCCGCTGCGTGCCCAGATGCGGCAGGCAATGGTCTGGTAAAGCAGCCAGCCGTTGGCCAGCACGTCCAGCGCCGGCTCCGGCGTGCGTACCTGCACCGCACCCAGCGTGCGCCGCCAGTGCGCGCGCACCTGCGCCAGTGCCTCGGCGGCGGCGCCGCTGCGGCGGAAGCGCTGCACCAGCGCGCTGGCGTCGGCCGCGTCGCGGCCCAGGCCAAGCCGGAAGATCACCTCGCGCTGCTCGCCCGCGTCCAGGTTCAGGCTGACCTGCTGCGCGGCGCATGGGTCCAGCCCCGCGCCGAGCCGGCCGGACAGCTGCGCCCGCCCCAGCGCGGCCGGTGCCCGCGTGCTGCCGTTGCGGCCGAGGAATTCGCTGCGGTCGCCGGCGATGCTGCGCGCGGGATCGTCGACGTCGAAAAACGCCACCCGGTTGGGGAACTCGGTGTTGTACGAGTTGCGGGCGAACAGCGCGCCGCTGGCCGGGTCCGACTCGGTCACCACGTGCATCGCGGTCTTCTCGCGCAGGTCGCCGAGCAGCCACTCGACGTAACCGGTGGCGCTGATCCGGCGTGGCCGACCGCTGCCGTTGCGCAGCTTCAGCACCGAGAACTTCACCGACGCGTCCAGCGCCACGTACACCCACAGCTCGGAGCGGATGCCGTCCTCGACGTGCTCGAACACGCTGTAGCCGAAGCCGTGGCGGGTGACATATTCGCCGCTGCCGCAGGCGGGCAGCGACGTGGGCGACCAGACCTGGCCGGTTTCCTCGTCGCGCAGGTACAGCGCCTCGCCGCTGCCGTCGCCGACCGGGTCGTTGTGCCACGGCGTGAGCCGGAACTCGTGCGCGTTCTCGCCCCAGCTGTAGGCGCTGCCGCTCTCGGACAGCACCGTGCCGAAATGCGGATTGGCCAGCACGTTGCACCACGGCGCCGGCGTGGTGTCGCCGGCGCCCAGCACGATCACGTACTCGCGGCCGTCGGCGCTGAAGCCGCCGTGCGGGTTGCCCAGCTGCAACGTGGCCGGCAGCGCGGTGCGTCCGATCGGCGCTTCGGCCGCTGCGGCGGCGCGGCGCGGCTTGCTCGGTTCGAAGCGCGCGGTAGGTGTTTCCACCCGGCGCCGGTCGAGCTGCTCGGCCAGGCTGCCGCGATGGTCGGACAGCACGATTCGCGCGCTCGCCTGCACCACCATGCGGTCCTCGCTGGACAGCTGCTGCGCCGGCCGCACGAAGATGCCGCCGGGGCGGTCGAGCAGGCTGGCCTCGCTGCCGGAGGCGATCAGCCCCATGATCTGGTCCTGCAGCTCCTGCCGGTAGCCGGCGCGGTCCTCGTTCCAGATCACCAGATCCACCGCCAGCCCTTTCAGCCGCCAGTACGCGTGCGCCTGCACCAGCTGGCGCACCAGCTCGATCCGTGCCGGGTCGGCGATCTGCAACAGCACGATCGGCAGGTCGCCGGAGATCGACTGCCCCCACAGCCCGGACTGGCCGCGGCGATTGTTGAGCAGGATGCCGGTGTCGGCGCGCAGGTTGGCGTTCGGGTAGATGATCGCGGTGGCCATGTGCTCGTACAGCTGCGCGTCGGCCAGCGTGGCGTTGAGCTGGCGCAGCATCACCTGGCTGTGGGTCCAGGCCAGGTCGAACACTCGGTCGGCCAGATGGCGGTCGCGGTATTTGCCGATCAGTTGCAGGCAGCCGCTGCGGCTGTCGGCCATGCCGGTGACCAGGTCCACGGTGGCCGACTGCTCCGGCTCCAGCGTGATGCGGCAGCGGATCGCCACGATCGGGTCGAGCACCGAGCCGGCACTGCCGGTCAGCCGCGTTTGTTCCAGGTCGAGCGCCTGCGGCCACGCCGTGCTGCGGCCGCGGCCGATGAAGCGGGCGCGATCGGTCTCGTAGGAGATCTCGTCGATGTCGGCGTTGTGCACCGCCAGCAGGTGACACATCCACGGTACCGCCTCGTGCTGCGCGCGCGGCCGCCGGCTGCACACGATCGCCTGCAGTTCGGGCACCAGCTCGGTCTGCACGAACAGCTTGCTGAAGGCCGGGTGCAGCGCGTCGGCCAGCGGTGGTGCCAGTACCACCTCGGCGTAGCTGGTCAGCTCGATCGTGCGACGCGTGCGGCCGCGGTTGGTGATGCGGGTGCGGCGCAGCTCGATGTCGTCCTCCGGCGACACCACGATCTCGGTGTGCGCGTCGAACTCGCGCTCGCGCACGCGGAACTCGGCGCGGGCATCGGAGAAGATCGCCTCGAACTGCTCGGTCTTCTTCCGCGTGGGCTGGTAAGCGGTCGACCAGTAGGCGCCGCTGGCGACGTCGCGCAGGTAACAGAACATGCCCCAGTGGTCGCGCGTGATGTCCTCCTGCCAGCGCGTCACGGCCAGCTCGCGGCAGCGGCTGTAGCCGCCGCCGGCGCTGCTCAGCATCACGTGGTAGCTGCCGTTGGAAAGCAGCTGCACCGCCGGCCGCGGCCGGTCCGGATCGCCGAACACGCGCAGCCGGGTTTCCGGCACGCGGGCGTCGCCGTCCATGTCGGGGAAGCCGGAGGCGTGCAGGTACTCCGCCGCGGTGCGCGGGATGCGCTCCTGCAGCAGCAGGCTGGTGGCCTGGAACTGCGGGTCGGACTCGAAGCGCCGCGGCATCGGCTGCCCCAGCAGCGCATGGTTCAGCGCCAGCAGGCTCATGCCCTGGTGATGCACCATGAACGAGCGCACCAGCGCTGATGATTGCCCCAGCGGCAGCCGCGCCGGGGTGTAGTCGATTGCCTCGTACAGGCCGAAGCGGCCCTGCGCGCCCAGCTGCGCCAGCCGCTGCAGATTGCGGGTGGCCTCGGCCGGCGCCACCATCAGCGCCAGCGCGCTGGCGTAGGGCGCGATCACCACGTCGTCGCCGAGGCCGCGCTTCAGCCCCAGCCCGGGCACGCCGAATGCGCGATACTGGTAGGTGAAGTGGGCGTCGAGCATGTTGTAGCCGGACTCGGACACGCCCCACGGCACGCTGAGCTGGTTGCCGTATTCGATCTGCCGCGCCACCGCCGCGCGGCAGCTCTGGTCGAGCAGGGTGCCTTCGTAGCTGGGCATCACCAGCATCGGCATCAGGTACTCGAACATCGAGCCGGTCCACGACAGCAGCACCGGCTCGCCGCCGCTGGTGGTGAGCAGGCGGCCGAGCGAGAACCAGTTTTCCTGCGGCAGCTGGCCCTGCGCGATCGCCACGAAGCTGGCCAGTCGCGCCTCCGACGCCAGCAGGTCGTAGTAACTGGCGTCGAGTCGACGCTCCTCCACGTTGTAGCCGATCGCCAGCAGGTCGCGCGCGCTGTCGTACAGGAAGCGGTAATCCATCAGCGCCAGTTCGCCGGCCTGGTCGGCCAGCTGCTCCAGCTGCCCGATGCGTTCGCGCGCGCGCTCGCGCACCGCCTCGGCGCCGGCTCCGGCCGGCCAGCACAGCGGTTCGATCCGCGCCAGCTGCAGCAGCGTGGGGATGCCGCTGAAGCCGGCGTCGCCGTCGGGCGGCGGATCGAGCTGGAAGGCGGCCGCCTCGTCCTGCAGCTCGGCGCACTGCGCGAGCAGCGCATCCAGCCAGAACGCCGCCTCGCTGTCCGGCTCGGCCGCCAGCGTGGCGCCCAGCACCTGCGCCAGCGCGTGCACCCGGCGCAGCAGCGCCAGTGCCGCGCTGGGGGCGGTCGGCGGCGCGGCCAGCGCCGCCTGCAGCAGTTGCCGCAGCGGCTGCAGCGCACCGGCGTGGGCGTCACCGAGCGACTCGCGCAGCACGCCGAGCGTATCGAGCAGTCCCTGCAGCACGCGCGGCTGGAACACCGGCTCGTCAAGCAGCGCCAGCAGTCCGGGCCGCAGCGTCAGCAGATGGCCGGCGAGGTTGCCGCTGTCCACCGCCGACACGTACAGCGGCGCCAGCGGCTGCAGGGTCTGTGTGTCGTACCAGTTGTAGAAGTGGCCGCGGTGGCGCGGCAGCGCCTGCATGCTGGCCAGCGTCTGGCGTGTGCGCTCCAGCAATCGGCCGCTGCCGAGATAGCCGAAGTCGTGCCCGGCGAGGTTGGCCAGCAGCGCCAGCCCGATGTTGGTCGGCGAGGTGCGGTGGGCCAGCACCGGCGCCGGCTGTTCCTGCAGGTTGTCCGGCGGCAGCCAGTGATCGGCGGCGCCAACGTGGGTATCGAAGAAGGCCCAGGTGCGCCGCGCCAGCGCACGCAGGAAGCCCAGCTGCGCCGCCGTCGGCGCAAACGCGCGCGGCACCCGCGGCTGGCTGATCCACCACGCGATGCCGGGCGACAGCAGCCACAACAGCAGCAGCGGTGCGGCCAGCAGCAGCACCAGCGGCCGCTGCCAGGCCAGCGCGGCGCCGAGCAGCAGCGCCAGCAGCGGGCCGATCCACATCAGCCGCCACAGCGCGGCGGGCGCATTGCTGCTGTGCCGCTGCACCTCGCTGGAGGTTTGCCACTGCAGCAGCCGACGCTGGCTGACTGCAATGCGCCACAGCGTGCGCACGATCGCATCGAGGCTGTACTGCGCCTCGTGCGGCAGCCATGCCAGTGCCAGCGCCATCCGCGCCAGGTGCTGGCCGGCGGCGCGCACGGCGCCGCGCAGGTGCTGGTCCAGCTGCACCTCAGGCGGCTTCTGCACCAGGTCGAGCAGCGCCGCCAGCAGCGGTGGAATCAGCACCATCGCCAGCACGGCCAGCATCCACGACAGCGCCGTCGGCAGCCGCAGCCAGCCGGTGATCAGCAGCAGCAGCAGTGAGGTCGGCACCAGGCTGCGGCGCAGGTTGTCGAGAATCTTCCAGCGCGACAGCGCGGTCAGCGCGTTCCTGCGCCAGCCCTCGCGCGCGGTCGGTGCCCACGGCAGCAGCCACGGCAGCAGCTGCCAGTCGCCGCGGATCCAGCGATGGCGCCGGCGCACGTCGGCGCTGTAGCGGGCCGGGTATTCCTCGTACAGCTGCACGTCGCTGAGCAGCCCCGCGCGGGCGTGGCAGCCCTCGACCAGGTCGTGACTGAGGATGCGGTTTGGCGGAAAACGGTCGTGCAGGCTGAGCTCGAACGCATCGACGTCGTAGATGCCCTTGCCGATGAACGAGCCCTCGTGGAACACGTCCTGGTAGACGTCCGAGACCATCTGCGTGTACGGATCGATGCCGGCGTCGCTGCCATAAAGCTGCGCATAGCGCGAGCGTGCGGTGCTGGGCAGGCTGATCCCCACGCGCGGCTGCAGGATGCCGTAACCGCTCACCACGCGGCCGCGCGCCGGGTCGTACACGGCGCGGTTGAGCGGATGGTCGAGCGCACCGACGAACTCCTGCGCAGCGTCGCGCGGCAGCTCGGTATCGGTGTCCAGGGTGATCACGTAGCGCACCGGCGGCAGCGCCGCCAGGTCGCCCACGATGCGCATGAAGTGCTCGGCGCCGTGGCCACGCAGCAGTGCGTTGAGGTCGGCCAGCTTGCCGCGCTTGCGCTCGTGGCCCATCCAGCACTGCTCGGTGGCGTTCCACCGGCGTGGCCGGTGCAGCAGGAAGAAGCGGTCGGTGTGCGCGCTCGCGTAGCGCGTGTTGAGCGCTTCGATGCGCCGCTGCGCCAGCTGCAGCAGCGCCTCGTCGCCGGGCAGCGTCTGCGTGGCGGCGTCGGTGAAATCGGTCAGCAGGGCGAAGTGCAGGTGCTCGTCGCGGTTGCCGAGGAAGCGCACTTCGAGCGCCTCCATCAGATCCTCGATGTCCTGCGCGCTGGCGAACAGGCTGGGGATCGCCACCAGCGTGCGCGCGGCGGCCGGGATGCCGTCCGAATAGTCCATCCGCGGCAGCCGTTGCGGCGACACCGTCAGCGTGGCCAGCCAGTTGAGCAGGCTCAGTCCCAGCTGGCTGGCCAGGATGATGGCCGGAATCGCGACGCCGGCCAGCGCCCAGGGCGACAGCCCGGCATGCGCGGCCTCCAGGATCAGCGGCCGCGCAAAGGCGAAGGTGAGCAGCGCCAGCAGGCCCAGGTAGATCGGCAGCGGCGCGCGGTCGAACAGTCGGCGCAGCGTTTCGACCGCGCCCGGGCGCACGCCCAGATGCTGCTCCAGCGCGCGCCGGCCGGCGTCGATCAGATAAAAGCCGACGTGCTGCGGCAGCGCGGTTGCTGCCGCGGCATGCCGCCGGCACAGCTCGATCACCGCGTCGGCTACCGCCGGTTCGGCCAGCCGGTGCGTGCGTGCCAGCGCCTCCACCACGTGGCGGTAATGGTCGCGGGTGGCGAAATCCATCGCGGCGTAGACGCCGGCCGGATCCTCGCGCAGGCGCTGCTCGACCAGGCTGGTGTGCTCGACGAAATCGCGCCAGTCGATCGCCGACAGCGCGCGCAGGCTGGCGATGCTGTTGCTGATCGAGACCTGGCTGGCGGCCTGCTGCTGCGCCTCCAGCTGCACCAGATGCGCGATGCTCTGGCCCGATTCGGCCAGCCGCTGCTCGATCCAGCTCAGCGGCAGCGCCAGCGCCGGGCTCTGGCCCTGCAGCCGGCGTGCCATCTCGGCGACGAACGGGCCGCTCATCGGCGGATTGGAGCGCGCCATGTCGGCCACCACCAGCACCACGCTCTTGGGGTCGCGTTCGGCGGTGGCGGTCATCGCATCGGCCCAGCGCGCCGCCTTGCCGCGCGCGCGCCAGTCGGCCATCACCCGCGCGGCGACCCGGCGCAGGTTCTCGATCAGTGCCAGCCGCAGCATGATCGGAATCGCCCACAGCTCGCCCAGCTTCAGCGGGCTGACCGTCTGGTAGGCGCTCACGAAGCGGCCGAGGCTGCCGGTGCCGACGCGGCCATCGCCGTGCGAGATGATTTCCAGCGCGATGTCGTAGACCCGCGGCAGGCCCGCCGACGGGCCGTTTTCCAGCCGCGGCAGCTCGCGGCTGTAGCCCTGCGGCAGATGCCGGCGGGCGATCCGGATCTGCTCCTCGATCAGGTAGAAGTTGTCCAGCAGCCACTCGGCCGCCGGCGTGATCCGCCGCTTCAGCCGGGTCGCCACGGTGAGCCGCTCGCAGGCGTGGATCAGCACCGCCTCGTTGTCGGCCAGCCGCGCCAGCAGGGGGTTGCCGCTGGCACGCGCGCTCAGCCGATGCTGACTGGCCAGGGTGTGACCGTGCTGCTCCATCTGCTCGGCGCTGAACAGCTCCGAGCGCAGCGCGGGCTCCTGCTCGGGCTTGCCGCGGGCCGCAGCGCGGCGGCGGCGGAATGCCTGCAGGCGGCGCAGCTTGAGCTGGTCCAGGGTGCTTCCGATATCCAAGAGCTGACTTTCCTTCGGCAGGGACGATGCGCTGGCGGCCGTCGGGCGCCGCCGGAGGCCGGTCACGCGCACTCAGACTGCGGCCGGTGCCTGCGCCACGGTACGCCAGCGCATGTGAAGGCTGCGCGCTAGGATGCGAGGCATCGTCCTCGCCTGCCGGAGTTCCCGTGTCCACGCTGCTGATCCGCGCCGCCGTACCCGCCGACCTCCCCGAGCTGCTGCGCTGGAATGCCGCGATGGCGTGGGAGACCGAGCGCAAGCGGCTCGAACCGGCGCGGCTCGAACGCGGTATCGCCGGCGTGTTCGCGCAGCCGCAGCGAGGCTTTTACCTGATTGCCGAGCGCGACGGCGTGGCGGTTGGCAGCCTGCTGGTCACCTACGAGTGGAGCGACTGGCGCTGCGGCGATTTCTGGTGGATCCAGAGCGTCTACGTGATCCCGGCGGCGCGCCGCGGCGGCGTGTTCCGCGCGCTGCACGCCGAGGTCGCACAGCGTGCCCGCGCGTCGGCCGCGGTGGGTCTGCGGCTGTACGTGGAAACCGAAAACCTGCGCGCGCAGGCCACCTATGCCGAACTCGGCATGCAGCGCTGCCATTACTGGATGTACGAAGGCGGCCTCGACGAGCGCGC
>JAJXTX010000009.1:9591-14841 GCA_021783385.1 Pseudomonadota bacterium | reverse complement strand
GCCGGCGCGCCGAGCGCGCCGTGCTCGTCCAGCACCACCCGGCCCAGCGCGTGCAGCTCGGCGGCCACGCCGTAGCGCGCGGCCAGCTGCGCCAGCAGCGGCCCCAGCGCCGTCGGCGCCAGCGGATAGCCATGCGCCAGCACGCGCGCGTTGCGGCCCGTGGCCTGCACCACGCTCAGCGTGACCACGCCGAGGCCGGGCGCCTCATGCGCCAGCAGCACCGGGGTGGCGCCGCCGGCCTGCGCCGCGGCAACGGTTTCCAGCAGGTAGCCGGACGCCGCCTCGACGGCCTGCGCGCTGCCGGGCTGCAGCCGCAGCGGCAGCTGGTGAGCATCGAGCAGGGCGGCGTACTGGCGCAGTTCGAACACGATGCCGGCATAGTCGTGCGCGCGCTGCGCCGCATCGCCCGGCGTTTGCGCGGCCAGCCACTGCGCCGGCGATTGCGCCTGCACCTGGCCATGCGCGTACTGCAGTGCCAGACCGCGCGCGCTGAGCGCGGACTCGCCGCGATCAGGACTCAGCAGCGCCGCCTCCAGCAGCGACCACAGCGGGGCAAGGTTGACGTTTTCGTACTGCACGCAGGTCAGCGCGAGCAGGTCGTTGCGGCTCAGGTAGCGCACGTGCTGCAGCCGGATGCCGAGCGCGCGCATCAGCCAGTCGGCGGTCAGCGCGCCCGCCTCGCCGCGGCCGACCAGCTGGATCTCCAGCTGCCCGGCCAGCTCTGCGGCGAGCGCCGGCGGTGCCAGCAGGCATAGCGGCAACAGCCGCAGCGGGCCATCGGCAAACTCCGCCGACGGCTGCAGCGCCGGTGCCGGCATGCGAGCCTCGTGGCTGCCGAATGCCACCACGTTGTCCAGCTGGCCGCGCGGCACGCGCCGGGCCAGCTCCTCCAGCGTGGCCCAGACCGGAAAGCCCGGCCGCAGCAGTTCGACCGGATCGAACAGCGCGCCGGCCAGCGCCAGCCGGGCCTCGCGCACCTGCGGCAGCAGCGCGTGCAGGTCGTCGGCCACCCGCGCGGCGAGCGCGGCCGCCGCGTCGCGGCTCAGGCCAAGCGGTGGTCGCTCGCCGTCGATGGGTTCCAGTGCCAGCACGAGCGGCAGGGCGAGCAGCGTGTGCGCTTCCAAAGGGCATCCCGGTCTGACAGCAAAACCCATTCTACCATTCAGCGTTTTGGGCTTCCGCCGCCCGGTATGGCGGGTTAGCCTTGAAAGACTTGAGTTACGGACTGTTCCCAGCATGGAAAAACCGCACAAGCGCGTTGGGGTGATCGGCGGCGTCCGCATTCCGTTTTGCCGCAACAACACCGCCTATGCCGATGTCGGCAACTTCGGCATGTCGGTGAAGGTGCTCGGCGCACTGGTCGAACGCTTCGGCCTGCACGGGGTGGAACTGGGCGAGGTCGCGATGGGCGCGGTGATCCGGCACCCGTCCGACTGGAACCTGGCGCGCGAGGCGCTGCTCAGTTCGGGACTGGCGCCGACCACGCCGGGCATCACCACCGCGCGCGCCTGCGGCACCTCGCTGGACAACGCGATCATCATCGCCAACAAGATCGCCGCGGGGCAGATCGAGGCCGGCATCGCCGGCGGCTCGGACACCACCAGCGATGTGCCGATCGTCTACGGCACGCGCCTGCGCAAGCGGCTGCTGGCGGTCAATCGCGCCAAGGCGCCGCTGGACAAGCTGAAGGCGGCGCTGCGCGGGTTCTCCCTGGGTGAACTGAAGCCCGCGTTTCCCGGCGTGGCCGAGCCGCGCACCGGCAAGTCGATGGGCGAGCACTGCGAGCAGATGGCGAAGGAGTGGCGGATCAGCCGGGCAGCGCAGGATCAGCTGGCGCTGGACAGTCACCGCAAGCTGGCCGCCGCCTACGAGGCGAATTTTTTCGACGACCTGCTGGTGCCGTTCCGCGGACTCAAGCGCGACGGCTTCCTGCGCCCGGACGCCAGCCTCGACAAGCTGGCCGCGCTGAAGCCGGCGTTCGACAAGACCTCCGGCCACGGCACGCTGACCGCCGGCAATTCCACCGGCCTGTCCGACGGTGCCGCGGCGGTGCTGCTGGCCAGCGACGCATGGGCCGCGCAGCGCGGCCTGCGCATCCAGGCCTACCTGCGCGACGCCGAAGTGGCGGCGGTGGACTTTGTCCACGGCGAGGGTCTGCTGATGGCGCCCACGGTCGCGGTGCCGCGCCTGCTGGCGCGCTGCGGGCTGCGTCTGCAGGACTTCGACTACTACGAGATCCACGAGGCATTCGCCGCGCAGGTGCTGTGCACGCTGCGCGCGTGGGAGTCGGCCGATTACTGCAAGAGCCGGCTCGGGCTGGACGCGCCACTCGGCGCGATCGATCCGGCCAAACTCAACGTGCACGGTTCCAGCCTCGCGGTGGGCCATCCGTTCGCCGCCACCGGCGCGCGCGTGCTGGCCACGCTGGCCAGGCTGCTGGAACAGCGCGGCAGCGGCCGCGGGCTGATCTCGATCTGCACCGCCGGTGGCATGGGCGTCACCGCGATCCTGGAGCGGCCGTGATGCGCCTGCGCACCAGTGCCGGCCTGAGCCTGCTGGCGCTGGCCTTCGGCATCGCCGGCACCGCGTGGCTCAGCGCGCAGACGGCGGGTTGGCGCGGGCCGTCCGTGCTGGCTGCGCTGCCGCACGCGTTGCCGCCGACGCATCATGCAATGCCGCGCCGGCCGCGCGCGATGCCCGCGCCGGCGCGCCACGCGCCGGTGTGGAAGAGCGTTCGCAATACGCCGCTCGCCGCCGCCGCCCCGACCAGCGTGCCGGCGCTGCGGCCGCTGTCGACGCCGCCGGACACCACGCTGCCGTGGGACGCGCTGCGCGGTCACCTGGACGGCCGCGCGGTGGTGCACGTGCAGGTCGACGGCAGTGGTCGCGTGAGCGC
The DNA here is from genome assembly GCA_021783385.1 of Pseudomonadota bacterium. GTDB lineage: Bacteria > Pseudomonadota > Gammaproteobacteria > Xanthomonadales > Rhodanobacteraceae > Rhodanobacter. The sequence continues at coordinate 11,945 of JAJXTX010000009.1, read as the reverse complement.
CGCGAGCCTGGCGCAGACCAGCGGCGATCCGGTGCTGGACGACTACGCCCTGCGCAGCGTGCGCGGCTGGCGTTTCGCGGTGCCACCGGAAGATCCCGACGGTCTCAGCGGCGACCTGCCGATGCTTTTCTCCAGCGACAGCGGGCTCGCCAGCGCACCGTAACGGCGGCTACAGGATGCCCTTGATGCCGACGCCGAACGCGGTGATCAGCCGCGTGATCACCAGCTTGGGCGACAGCGCCACGTCGGGAAAATCGCCGACCGGCTGGTAGCACTGGTAGAAGCCGGGGTTGCTGGCGCGCATCGGCTGGCAGCCCGGCTTGAGGTCGTAGCTGGTGGCGTAGCGGAACGGCCACAGGTCGAACAGCGGCAGGTGCTCCGATACGTCGCCGATCGCCTGGTTGACGTCGGTGAGCATCGGCACCACCGACTGCCGCGGTGCGATCACCCAGGCGTTTTCCGGCTGCGTGTCGCGCAGGATGCTTTGGCGCACTTCCGCGGCGAAGCGCTTGTCGTACACGATCACGCCGGCCTCGGTGTTGTAGTGATCCGAGCGCGGATCGAAGTTGTGCGAGCCGACCATCGCGAACCGGTCGTCGATCACGATCGACTTGGCGTGCAGGCCGAAGCGCCGCCCCGTCGTCAGCAGCGGCGCGGGGCGGCTGTTGCTGCCAAGCAGGTGAAAGCGGGTGCGGCGCGCGTTCGACGGGGTGGCCGTTCCGGCCGGCCGGGTCAGCGTGTCGGTGCCCAGGTTGGTCAGCTCGTATTCCACTGCGGGGCCTGGCGCATGCGGTTTCAGCTCATGGATCTCGAAGCCGAACCTGGTCAGGTAGCGCTTGCGGTGCTTGTACGACATCGCATACACCGCGAACGCGTCGGTGGAAGCCAGCGAGTTGGTCGACACGATCACCCGCGGCGGATCCTTGCGCTGATGCAGACGCTCGAAGATGCGCTGCGCCTGCCCGCTCAGCACCAGGTAGGGTGTCTGCAGCAGCACCTCGCTGTGCGCGTCGCTGACCATGCGCATCACGTGGCGGGTGAATTCCAGCGCATGCAGGCGGTTCGGCTTGTCGGTTTTCGCCGGCAGGTCGCTGAAATACTCCACTTCGCCGGTTTGCAGCGAAGGCTCGACCAGCCACGCCTGCAGCCACTGCGGGTCCTCGGCGGCCTGCTGCACCTGCGCCACCCGCAGCGGCTCGCGGTAGTGCGGCGTCGGCCAGGTCGGCGCGCTGGTGTCGGCGAGGATGCGCTGGTTCACGTCGCGCAGGTGGGTCAGTGGCACCGAGCGCTTGTGCTGCCAGAACAGGTTGAAGCTGGCGGCCATCTGGCGCGCGGCCGGGCCGCCAACCATCACGTCGCGGTCGACGTAGTCGAAATTGGGGTCCCAGTCGAAGTAGCGGTCCTGGTAGTTGCGCCCCCCGGTGATGCCGATGCTGTCGTCCACCAGGAACAGCTTGTTGTGCATGCGCTGGTTGAAGTGCATGAAGCAGCACAGGATGCCGGCGGCGAAATCCAGCGGCGGCGTGTGCGCCTTGTAAAAGGTGGGGTTGTACAGCCGTACCTGCAGGTTGCTGCTGGCCCGCGACAGCTGGTCGAGCAGGGTCGGGTCGTCGAAGGAGAACAGCTGGTCGGCGAGGATGCGCACCTTCACTCCGCGCCGCGCCGCCTGCACCAGCTCGTTCAGCATCAGCTGGCCGACGTCGTCCTGATCCCAGATGTAGGTTTGCACGTCGATCGAGCGCTGCGCCGCGCGGATCAGGTTGATCCGCGCCGCCAGCGCCGGCTCGCTATCGTCGAGCAGGGTCACCACGTGCACCGGATGCTGTGGTGTGGACACCGCCAGCGCCCGCTCGGCGGCCTGCAGCAGGGGCGACGGCACTGCGCAGTGGTCGCTGCGGTCGCAGCTGTCGGTGCGGTAGACGGTGTTGGCCACCACCGTATCGGCACGGCGGATCTGCGCCCGCGACAGCGTGCAACCCTGCAGCAGCAGGGCGGCGAGCAGCAGGCTGCAGGTGATCAGCTGACGTGGGGACATGCCGTACATGATACGGCCAGCGCTAGTCCGATGCCGGATCAAGCGCGATCAGCAGGCCCAGGTGCACCTGATCGGAGACGGTGGCGCGATAGCTGGTCATCCCGAACGCGCGACGCGAGATCAGTCCGCGCGCCTGGATCAGGCAACCGCGCGCGGTGAGCGTGCTGCACTGGCTGGGCAGCAGCTCGAAGCGCACCGGCAGGGTGACTCCGCGCAGGCTGAGCTGGCCATCCAGCGCGCCGCCGGCGGTGAGCCGGGCCAGCGGGATCGGATCAGACAGGAAATGGATCAGTGGGTAGTTGGCGGCGTCGAAGAACGG
>JAJXTX010000009.1:0-9491 GCA_021783385.1 Pseudomonadota bacterium | reverse complement strand
CGGCTGCCGTGCGCGGCCAGCCACAGCCCGGCTGCCTGCGCCTCCTGTTCGCCGCGGGCGCTCAGCGCGCGCTGCTGGTCATCGTCACCGCGTTCTATCGGCACGGCTTCGGCGTGTCGCAGCAGGATCAGTTCGTGCATGGGGGGGACTCCGGGTGGTGATGGCGCGTGAGGACGCTGGCGCGGGTTTCAGGTGGTGCGCTTGATCCAGCGCAGCAGGGCCTTCCAGTCCTGCTGGTGGCTGCGCACCTGTTCGGACTGGTAGTCGAAGATGCCCTTGCCGAGCGCGCTCAGCAGCACGTAGGCCTGGCTGTCGCGCAGCTGCGCGGCGATCGGGAAAGGCGACTGTTCGGCCAGCTGCGTGACCGCGTCCTGGCTGGCGTGGGTCCACGGCTTGAGCCGGTTGGCCACCAGCGCCACCGGCAGCTTGCCGCGACGGATGCGGTTGATCTGCTGCAGTTCGGCGATGAAGCCCAGCGTGGCGTGCAGGTCGAACGCGGACGGCAGCACCGGCACCAGCAGCACATCAGCCTGCTCCAGATACGGCTCCAGCTCGCGCTCGCCGGAACCGGCCGGTGTGTCGATCAGCAGCTGCTGCGTATCGGCGGGCACGCGCTGCAGCGATTTGCGGCCGCCTTCCAGCGCCAGCACACCCGGCACGCTGTCGGGCCGGAGCGTGGCCCAGCGGAAGCTCGAGCCCTGGCGGTCAGCGTCGATGATGGCGGTGTGCTGTCCGGCCTGTGCCCAGTACGACGCCAGCTGGGTCACCAGCGTGCTCTTGCCGCACCCACCCTTGCTGCTTGCCACCAGCGTCGTAAGCATGGACTGACCCTTGCCGCGGAAGGTGGCTCAAGCCTAACCGGGAAAGCGGTCCCGGGGAACGGGCAGCGCGCGCGGGCGAATCGGCCGTCCTGCGCCGCCTCCGGCTCAGCCCGCGGCGTGCGGCTTCCAGCCGAGCGGGGCATCGGTGGCGATGCCGTTGTCACGCAGGGCCGCCAGCAGCACGCTCATCTCGGTGCCGCCGTGGCGCGCCAGCGCCAGCAGCTGTTGCGCCACCCGCGGATCGCTCTGCGCCCGATCAAGCAGCCGGGCGAAGCTCTGCACCTGCCAGATCAGGTTGACGCGGGCGTGCCGCGCGTCGTCCTGCTGCACCGGATCGGCCGCCAGCACCTCGCGCAGGTGCAGTCCGAGTGAGCGCGCCAGCGGGCTTGAGCCCCATTCGAGCAGCTTGCCCAGTTTGAGGCAGTCGGCCTTGATGGAGGCGTCGCTGCCGGCGTTCTCGCACAGCTTCGCGACCAGCGGCAGACTCGGTTGCGGCTGCGCGCTGGCCAGCCCGTAGACCAGCACCAGCTGCACCCCGGCCGCGCCGGCGGCGTTGGCCGGCTGCAGCACGCTGGCCGGCGGCGGCAGCACGCCGACCGAATCGGCCAGCGCCTTCAGGCTGGTGCCGGCGTAGTCGTCATAGCTGGAGGCGGCAGCGGCCCTGGCCAGGTCGGCGCGCACCGCGTCGGATTTCATGTTGCGCGTGTCGTCGCCCAGCTTGACCAGCCACACCGCGGCATTGTCCGGCGCCTGCGCCTGCAGCTGGGTGAGCGCGGCGCCATTCGGGCAGGCGTCGGCCTTGGCATCGCAGTCGGCCAGCCGCACCCAGTTGACCGCCGGGCCGGCGCCATCCGCCTGCGCGGCGCGCACAATCAAGGCATGGAAACTGCTGGTTTTCGGCGGTGCCTGCAGCGGCCGTGCCAGCAGGGCGGCGGCCAGCAGCGGCATCGCGTCGGCGCGCGGCGCCAGCACGCTGACCAGGTCGCGCTGGAACGCCAGCAGGGCCTGATCGTGCTGGCGGACGGCCGCGCCGGGCTCGGCGGGGCCGGGGCGCGGGCTGGTTTTGCCGGCGAACGCCGGCGTGACCGCCAGCAGCAAGGCAATGCTCAGGGTGAGGTAGCGCAGTCCACGCATCATCAGGCATCCGTCCGCGATCAGGGCAGACAGCATAGCGCCCGCGGATTAAGCCCGGCTGATCGCTGCTGCCGCGCGGCAAGGCAAGTGGCGCCGGGCTTGTTAGGATGGCCCACTGCGGCGCACCACTGCGCTGTGCTTGCGCTGATGCGGGAGATCCATGGTGAATCACTTTTCGACCTTCGCGGACGGCGCGCCCTGGTTTGTCGCCTGGGGCACGCTGGCGCTGATCAACGCTGCGCTGGCGCAGGGCAAGAATCGCAGTGGGCTGCTGTGGTTTGCGCTGTCGCTGCCGTTCGGCCCGCTCGCCACGCTGCTGCTGGTGCTGCTGCCGAAGGTGCGCAGCAAGCTGTTCTGACAGGGGGCGCCTAGTCGCCCAGCGCCTCGCGCATGAACTCCGGCTGCGCCAGCGCGGCGCGATGGATGTCCGCGTTGTAGTAGCGGGTGGGAAATTTCTTGCTCAGTGCGCCGCGTTCGCGGAAGCCGGAGAGGTCACCGCCCTTGCGCGCCATCGTGCAGCTCCACCAGCCGGTCGGATAGCACGGTTGCGGAAACGGCAGCGTGCGCACCGCGGTGAAGCCGGACGTGCGCATGGCCGAGCGCATCGACTTGATCAGCTCGAGGTGCGCCAGCGGCGACTCGCTCTGCTGCACCAGCAGGCCGCCGTGGCGCAGCGCCTTGTGGCAGCTGGCGTAGAACGACGCGTTGAACAGGCCCTCGGCGGGACCGACCGGATCGGTCGAGTCGACGATGACCAGGTCCAGCGACTCCGGCTCGGCCTCGGCCATGTACTTGATGCCGTCGATGAACAGCAGCTCGGCGCGCGGGTCGCTGTTGGCCTCGCACAGCTCGGGGAAATACTGCTCGGCCAGGCGCGTCACGCGCTCGTCGATCTCCACCTGCACCGCGTGCTCCACTTCCTCGTGCTTGAGCACCTCGCGCAGCGTGCCGCAGTCGCCGCCGCCGATGATCACCACGCGCTTGGCGCGCGCGTGGGTGAACAGCGCAGGGTGGGTCATCATCTCGTGATAGAGAAAGTTGTCGCGGGTGGTCAGCATCACGCAGCCGTCGATCACCATCAGCTTGCCCCAGTCGGTGGTCTGGTGGATCTCGATGGTCTGGAACGGGGTCTTCTCCGCGTGCAGCAGTTGCTCGGTGCGGAAACCGATGGACGAGCCGGAGGCCTGGTGGGCTTCGGTGAACCAGCGGACTTCATTCGACCGGGCTTCATTCGATGTGGGCTGCTGCGACATGACGGGCGTTCCTGGCGAACCGGGTGGGGAGATCAAGACCGCGCATTGTAGCGGCAACCGCGCGGGGCGTTCGCGGTTGCGGGCCGTGCGCACATCGTCACGGTGCGCCATTACAATGTCGCCTCGGCCTCGCCGGCGCAGCGCGCCGGGTGGCCGGCAAGTCCGATCGGCCCCGCGGCGTGCGAGGCTTCCGGTCGCTCGGGCTTCGTGCTCCGTGGAGCAACCCGTCAAGGCTCGCCGCTGCGACGACATCATCCGTTGCCAAAAGGAGATCTCGCCGATGGCGAACGATTGGACGATCGACGCTGCGCGCCACACCTACGCCATCCCGCACTGGAGCGACGGCTACGTCGACGTGGATGCGGCCGGCAACCTGCTGATGTGCCCGCGCGGTGCCGCCGGCCCGGCGCTGTCGCTGCCGGCGATCGTCGAGCGCGCCCGCGCCGAGGGGCTGCGATTGCCGCTGCTGCTGCGTTTCCCGGACATCCTGGCCGATCGGCTGGCGCGGCTGCAGGACGCATTCGCCAGCGCGATCGCCGAATATGACTATGCGGGCGGCTATACGGCGATCTATCCGATCAAGGTGAACCAGCAGCGCAGCGTGGCCGGCGAGCTGGTGGCCGCGGGCACCCACGGCTTCGGGCTGGAGGCCGGCTCCAAGCCCGAGCTGATGGCGGTGCTGGCGATGGCGCGGCCCGACGCCATCGTGATCTGCAATGGCTACAAGGACCGCGAGTACATCCGCCTTGCGCTGATCGGACGCAAGCTCGGCCTGCGCGTGCACATCGTGATCGAGAAGCTGTCCGAGCTGGAGCATGTGCTGAGCGAGGCGACGGCGCTGCAGGTCGAGCCGCTGCTCGGCGTGCGCGTGCGCCTCGCCTCGATCGGCGCCGGCAAGTGGCAGAACACCGGCGGCGACAAGGGCAAGTTCGGGCTGTCGCCGCAGCAGGTGCTGAGCCTGGTCGCGCAGCTGGATCGGGTCGGCCTCAAGCACACGCTGAAGCTGCAGCATTTCCACATGGGCTCGCAGATCTCCAACGTGCGCGACATCGCCAACGGCATGCGCGAAGCCACCCGCTACTTCGTCGAACTCACCCGCATGGGCGTGCCGCTGGAGATCGTCGACGTCGGCGGCGGCCTCGGCGTGGACTACGAGGGCTCGCGCTCGCGCAGCCACAACTCGATCAACTACTCGATCGCGCAGTACGCCGCCACCATCGTGCAGTCGCTGGCCGAGGCGGTGGCGGCCGAAGGCCTGCGCGCGCCGCACATCCTCACCGAGGCGGGCCGCGCGATGACCGCGCACCACGCGGTCCTGGTGGTCAACGTGACCGAGGTGGAAGAGGTGCCGGCCGGTGCGATCCCGCCGCCGTGCGCGGACGAGCCGCCGGTGCTGCGCCGGCTGCGCGAGACCTACCAGGAGCTCGATCGCCGCCCCGCGCTGGAACTGTTCCACGAGGCCCAGCATCACCTCGCCGAGGGCCAGACGCTGTACGCGCTGGGCCAGCTGGCGCTGACCGACCGCGCGCGGCTGGACGAGATGTACTACGCGATCGCGAACGCCGTGCGCACCCGCCTGCTGCCAGCCGAGCGCTCGCACCGGCTGGCGCTGGACGAGCTGGACGAGAAGCTGGTCGACAAGTATTTCGTCAATTTCTCGGTGTTCGAATCGGTGCCGGACATCTGGGCGATCGGGCAGATCTTCCCGATCGCGCCGATCGCACGGCTTGACGAGGCGCCGACCCGGCGCGGCGTTATCGTCGACCTCACCTGCGATTCGGATGGCCGCATCGACCACTACGTCGACGCCGAGGGCGTCGACGTGAGCCTGCCGCTGCACCGCCTGCGCGAGGGCGAGAGCTACCGGCTCGGCATCTTCATGGTCGGCGCCTACCAAGAGACGCTGGGCGACATCCACAACCTGTTTGGCGACACCGACGCGGTGAACGTGCGCGTCGAGGGCGACGGTTACGTGTTCGCGCACCAGCGCCGCGGCGATACCACCGACCTGATGCTGGACTACGTCGGTTACGACCTGGCCGCGCTGCGCCAGAGCTACCGGGAACGTATCGCCGCCGCCGGTGTCGAAGCTGCCGTTGCCGAGCAGCTTTACGCCGCGCTCGACGCCGGCCTGACCGCCTACACCTATCTGGCCGAGGAAACGCGCTGATTCCCCGGCGGGTCTTTCCTCCGAGGGTTGGCCGGGTTCAGCATGGTGCGCTGCAAGAAAAATTCCCCAGCAAGCTCAGGAGTCCCCCATGGCAAGTCTTGATGGCAAGGTCGCGTTGATCACCGGCGCGGCCAGCGGCATCGGCAAGGCAATCGCCGAGCTGTATGCGAAGAACGGTGCGGCGGTGGGCATCGCCGACATCAACCAGCAGGCGGCCGATGCGGCGGCGGCCGGGATCAACGCCACCGGCGGCAGGGCGATCGGCGTGGCGATGGACGTCACCGACGAGGCCGCGGTGAATGCCGGCACCGACAAGGTGGTCGCCGCGTTTGGCCGTCTGGATATCCTGATCTCCAACGCCGGCGTGCAGATCATCAACCCGATCGAGCAGTTCGCCTTCGCCGACTGGAAGAAGATGCTGGCGATCCACCTCGACGGCGGCTTCCTCACCACCAAGGCCGCGCTGCAGCACATGTACAAGGTGGACGGCACTGGCAAGAGCCGGGGCGGCATCGTGATCTACATGGGCTCGGTGCATTCGCACGAGGCATCCAAGCTGAAGTCCGCCTACGTCACCGCCAAGCACGGCCTGCTCGGGCTGGCGCGCACGCTGGCGAAGGAAGGCGCGGCGCGCAACGTGCGCTCGCACGTGATCTGCCCCGGCTTCGTGCGCACGCCGCTGGTCGAGAAGCAGATCCCGGAGCAGGCGCAGGAGCTCGGCATCAGCGAAGCGGACGTGATCAAGAACGTGATGCTGAAGGACACCGTCGACGGCGTATTCACCACCGTCGAGGATATCGCGCAGACCGCGTTGTATCTGGCCACCTTCCCGTCGGCGGCGCTGACCGGGCAGTCGTTCGTGGTCAGCCACGGCTGGTACATGCAGTAACCGCCGAGCGCCGCGGCGCGGCCACTGCGGCCGCGCCGCAGGCCTTTGCCTGCCCCCGTAGCCGAGTGCATGCCATGAAGATTGCCGACGTGAAGGCCAACGCCTTCGCCATGCCGCTGACCAGCCCGGCGTTTCCGCCCGGGCCGTACCGCTTCATCAACCGCGAATTCCTGGTGATCACCTACCGCACCGACATGGATGCGCTGCGCGCGGTGGTGCCCGAGCCGCTGCAGGTCACCGAGCCGCTGGTGAAGTACGAGTTCATCCGCATGCCCGACTCCACCGGCTTCGGCGACTACACCGAATCGGGCCAGGTGATTCCGGTGACCTTCGAGGGCGTGCGCGGCGGCTACGTGCACTCGATGTACCTCAACGACCATCCGCCGATCGCCGCCGGCCGCGAGCTGTGGGGCTTCCCCAAGAAGCTGGCCGCGCCGAAGCTCGACGTGGAGATCGACACCCTGGTCGGCACGCTCGACTACGGCAAGCTGCGCGTGGCCAAGGCCACCATGGGCTTCAAGCATCGTGCGGTCGACCTGGCACCGGTGCTGGCGGCGCTGCAGGCGCCGAACTTCCTGCTGAAGATCATTCCGCACGTCGACGGCAGCGCGCGCATCTGCGAGCTGGTTCGCTACTACACCAGCAGCATCAACCTGAAAGGCGCCTGGACCGGACCGGCCTCGCTGGAGCTGCATCCGCATGCGCTGGCGCCGGTGGCCGACCTGCCGGTGCTGAAAGTGGAATCGGCGCTGCACTTCGTCACCGACCTCACCCTCGATCTGGGCGAAGTGGTGCACGACTATCTGGCCGACGCCTGACCCAAGGAGCCACCGCATGAGCACCCCTGCACCCGCCAAGCGCCGCGCAAGCCCCGCCCATCCCGCCAAGCCCGTCGCGGCGCCGCACGCTTACCGCACCGTGGCGCTGGTGCTGCAGGGTGGTGGCGCGCTGGGCGCCTACCAGGCCGGGGTGTACGAGGCGCTGGAGCTGGCCGGACGCCGGCCGAACTGGGTGGCCGGCATTTCGATCGGCGCGCTGAACGCGGCGATCATTGCCGGCAATGCGCCGGAGCGGCGGGTCGAACGGCTGCGCGAGTTCTGGCAGACCATCTGCCAGCCGCCGCTGCTGCCGGCATTGCCGCTGCTGCCTGCGCTGGCCGGCATGGCGTGGCCCGCTGCGGCGCTGACCGGCATGAGCAGCCTCGCCGCCTGGCGCGCCATGACCGAGGGCCAGGCCGGCTTCTTCCTGCCGCGTCTGCCGCCGGCCGGGCTGCAGCTGGAGCCCGGCCCGGGCAACGCCAGCTTCTACGACACCGCGCCGCTGCGCGCCACGCTGGAGCGGCTGGTCGATTTTGATCGCGTCAACGACGCGCGCGCGATGCGCGTCTCGGTGGGCGCGGTGAACGTGCGCACCGGCAACTTCGCCTACTTCGACAATACCCAGGGCCCGCTGCGGGTCGAGCATTTCATGGCCTCCGGCGCGCTGCCGCCGGGTTTTCCGGCGGTGGAGATCGACGGCGAGTTCTACTGGGACGGCGGCATGGTCTCCAACACGCCGCTGTACAAGGTGCTGGCCGAAGGGCCCGGCCTTGACGCGCTGGTTTTCCAGGTCGACCTGTGGAGCGCGGTGGGCGAGGTGCCGCGCGATCTGGCCGAGGTGGCCGCGCGCGCCAAGGACATCCAGTTTTCCAGCAGAACGCGTCTGGTCACGGACTACATGCGCCAGACCCAGGAGCAGCAGCGCCTGCTGCACGACCTGATGGCGCTGGTGCCGGCCGAGCGTCGTCAGGACGAGGCCTATCAGCGCGCCGAGGCGCGCGCTTCCGGTGCGCTGACCAACCTGGTGCACCTGATCTACCGCAACAAGCCCTACGAAGGGCACTACAAGGACTATGAGTTCAGCGCCAACAGCATGCGCCAGCATTGGCGCAGCGGGCTGGACGACATGCGCCACACGCTGGAGCATCCGCACTGGCTGGACGCTCCCGATCCCGCGCACCCGTTCGTGACCCACGACGTGCATCGGCAGTGAGCAGGTGGGTGCGCAGGCGTGGCGCGCCGCGTACAGTCAATCGCGATGCACCTGCAGTCCCGCGGCCGACTGGTTCACCGGCATCACTTCCAGCCGGTTGATGTTGAGATGCGGCGGCAGCGTGGCGACCCACCAGACGGACTCGGCAATGTCGGCCGCGGTGATCGGATGGACGCCAGCGTAGAGCTGGTCGGAGGCGCGCTGGTCGCCGCCGGTGCGCACCAGGGTGAACTCGGTCTCGGCCATGCCGGGTTCGATCGAGGTCACACGCACGCCGGTGCCGTGCAGGTCGGCGCGCAGGTTCTGCGAGAACTGGCTGACGAATGCCTTGCTGCCGCCGTAGACGTTGCCGCCCTTGTACGGGTAGGTGCCGGCGATCGAGCTGATGTTGACGATGGCGCCGCGCCGTTCGATCAGCGCCGGCAGCAGCAGATGGGTGATCGTCACCAGCGCGGTGACGTTGGTGTCGATCATCTGCTTCCACTGCTGCAGATCCGCCTGCTGCGCGGGCGCGGTGCCCAGCGCGAGGCCGGCGTTGTTGAGCAGCAGGTCGATGCTCGCGAACTCAGGCGGCAGGTCGGCGATCGCGGCGCGCATGGCGTCCTCGTCGCGCATGTCGAAGACCAGTGCATGCACCTTGTCGCTGCCGTGACGCTGCACCAGCGCCTGCAGCCGGTCGGCGCGGCGGCCGGTGGCGATCACGCGCCAGCCGCCGCTGACGAAGCGGTCCACGGCGGCGGCTCCGAAGCCGGAGGTGGCACCGGTGATCAGGACGGTCTTGGTGTGCATACTCGCGAGGTTCCCGGCAGATGCAGCAGGTCAGCGGCCTTCTTTCAGCGCAATCGCATTGATGCCGGCACTGGCCAGGCGCTGCTTGGTTGATTCCAGCGCGGTGGCCGAGCGGAACGGTCCCAGCCGGACGCGGTGGTAAGTCTGGCCGCCGATGCTGACCGACTGCACGTTGGCGACGAAGCCCTGCATCGCGAGCTTGGCTTTCAGCGTCTCCGCATCGGCCGCGTTCGGGAACGCGCCCACCTGCAGCAGGTAGCCGCTGCCGGCGGCCGGCGCCGGCAGCGCGCTGGCGGGGGCGGCGGTGATATTTTCGCTGATCGCCTGCGGCGCATTGGCCGCAGCGGTCGGCTGCGCGACGGGGGTCTGGGCGGCGGCCTGCGCCTGCTGTTGTGCAGCGAGCT
>JAJXTX010000168.1:2251-5741 GCA_021783385.1 Pseudomonadota bacterium | reverse complement strand
TGCCGCCAGGTCCGACGCTGAAGCCGGGCATGCGCGATGCGCGGGTGGCACTGCTGCGCCAACGCTTGCAGCATGCAGGCGAGCTGCCGGCGGAGACGTCGCCCGATGCGGATTGGTATGACGAGGCGTTGGCGCAGGCAGTGCGCAGCTATCAGGCACGACACCAGTTGCAAGCCGATGGCGCGGTGGGCGCGACGACGCTGGCCATGCTCAATCTGCCGGTGGCGGCGCGGATCGAGAAACTGCGCATCAATCTGGAGCGCGCACGCTGGTTTCTGCATGACTTGCCGCCGCGCTATGTGCTGATCGACATCGCCAATTACCGCCTGAGTTATGTCGACAGCGGCAATCCACCCTGGAACGCATCCGTGCAGGTGGGTCGCTCCGAGCGCCCCACGCCGGTGCTGCGTTCACAGATCACCCGCATCACGCTCGATCCGTCGTGGGTGGTGCCACCGACGATCCTGCGCCAGGATCTGTTGCCAAGGTTGCGGCGCGATCCGGCATATCTCGCACGCAGCCGTCTGCGCGCATTCGATGCTGCTGGTCGCGTGGTGGACACGGCCACGATCAACTGGGCGCATCCGCCCGGAGACCTCACGCTGCGGCAGGATCCGGGTCCGGATGGTGCACTCGGCGTGGTGGCGTTCCGTTTTCCGAACACGCATCAGGTTTACCTGCATGACACCCCACATCAGGCGCTGTTTGCGAGCACGCCGCGGGCCTTCAGCTCGGGTTGTGTGCGCGTCGAACACGCGCTGGATCTAGCCCGTCTGCTGTTGAATGAGCCGGCGCAATGGAATGCCGAGGCCTTGCGGGCCGCGGCGGATGCCGGTGTCACGCGCAGCGTGCCGCTGGACTCTCCGGTGCTGCTGCAGATGATCTACTGGACCATCCGGGTGCAGCAGGATGGGCGCGTGGACCTGGTGGCCGATGTCTACCATCGGGATGGCGCCTTGCTGGAAACCCTGACGCACGCATTGACGCAGCAGCGGCGGGCGTTCGGGGCGGACTGATTGGCGCAGCCGGCCTGGACACCATGGCGCAGCCGACGAGCGGTTTCTGACCTGCGTCGTTCCTCGCCAACGCGCACATCCTGCGCTGGCCGGCTATCCATGTGCAGCTTGCGAGCAACGGTTCGGTGCTTGTCTCATTGCCGAGATGCCGCCTCGCGTTCGTGCGCCGTTTCGGTCGAGGTGGTGGCTACGAAACGTACCGGCACTCGCGCCAGCGTGGCCAGCAAGCGCCGCTCCTCCCGGCTCTCCCAGGAATCGAAGCCGATCGTTTCGATCGGTCGCCACAACGCGACCCAGGCCAGGATCAGCAGGCCTTCCGCCAGCACTTCTCCCAACGTACCGCCGATGCTTTCCACCCAGCGACGCAGCAGCAAGGCAGCGATCAGGGTTGCCGCACCCACTGACAAGGCGATGCGACCGATGCGTCGGCGGCGGCGGTGACGTCGCTCGGCCTGCTGATGGGCGAGCATGAAATGAGTATGGATAGCTGAAGCGATGTCATCAAGGTGATCGGCAAGCTCCTCCGGCGCGTGAATCGCGATGTTCAGCGGCTGTCGGGCGCCATGTTCGCCTGCGCTTTCCAACAGGTAGGCTTCGACATTGCGGTCAAGCGCCTTGGCGTGAAATGGCGCCGGGTCGAGTCTGTCGAACAGCTGCTCCAGTCGCTGCACACGCAGCTCAAGTTCGGCCATCACGCTGGACTCCGGTATCGTCCGTCATCACATCCGTGCCTGGCCACGACGCGTGCGCTGCAATCGTTCCCGGGCCATGCTGCGCAGCAGCTTGCGCTGACCGGGCGGAAACGGTGAACGGCTGCCAGTGTGGGCGAGTAACAGCGCATCGTCCTGCGACTCGCCCAGCAGGCTGGCCTGTTTCTGCAGACTCTGCACCAAAACAGGTCGCAACTCGGGTTCAATGTCTGCCAGCAAGGTGTCCTGCTGGTGCAGACGGCGCAAGCGGCGCCGATAGACATGCCAGGCATGGTTGTCATCGAGGTGATGCCTGGCCGAATGGGCCGCCTTGCCGGCACGTTTTCCGCTGCGCATGACTGCTGCCGATACCACGGCGGCGTCCAGCGCCCACCAATCCAGGCGCTCCAGCCGCGTTTGTGCAACGAGCAGTCGGTGGCGGCGAGCCATGAACTCCGGGTCGCGGGTCAACGCACGTTGCAGGAGCTGGTCGCGGCGCTGGCACGCCTCCCTTTCGGCGAGGGGCAGGATCGCCTGTACGGGCGCCGGCGCTGTGCTGGTCAGCCGTCGCAGGGTTTCGATCAACGCCTGCGCATCCCGCAATGGCGACAAGCCGCGGCAGAGCCGGCCCAGTTCGTCATCGAGTCGTTGCGCACGCGGACCGAAGATGCGTGCGCCCAGCGCCAGCGTGGCGCGCGCGCGGCGGATGCATTTGCGCGCCTGATGGATGCCGACATGGCGTGCCTCACCGGTGTGGCCCAGGTGCAGATGTGCCAGCCGCAACTGCTCGCGGGCGAAGGCCATCAGGCGCCAGCCGAGGGAGCGGGGCACCCCAGATGGAAGATGCGAAACCATGGCGGTGGGGACGGCAGTACCGGGAGTCACCGGGTGCAACTCGATTCAAGTTACTGCCACCGTATCGTGGCTACCGTCATCGACAATTGATCCATGTCAACCACGCAGCGCAGCTGCGCGCGCTCACCGCGAAGTCACAGGAGCGGGGCTGGTGGTCTCGCAGGGCTTGCCGATCCGATGGATCAGCGAGCATCTCGCCATCGGGGCCGAGGGTAGACAGGCCCGGACTTGCGCCAGATGTTCTCGCTCGACACCGCCATTCGTAAGCCGATACGCGAGCTGGCCACCTTGCTCGGCGTGGCGCGCCAGCACGGCCTGCTGGATGCCACCCAGGCGATCCGCTCAGAGCTCACGTGAATCACACACTGGCGTGCCCGATCCGCGACCGGCCATCCCAATAGACACAGCCTCTCAGTCTGCGCGCGGAGGCGCCTGCCGCCGGCGTCGCAGCACCCGTTCGATCAGCAGTGGCAGCAGCGACAGCAACGCCATCGCGCCCAGCGGCAGCAGGATCTCCTGATGCATGAACAGGCTGAAGCCGAAGTTGCTGCTCTGGCTCATCACGCTGCCCAGGCCCGCGCCGATCAGGGTTTCGAAGATCAGCGTGACGGTGCCGCCCAGCCAGGTGGCGGCGAGAAACAGCCACAGCGGGCAGCGCAGCCAGGCCAGCGCGACCGTGACCGCGCCGAACGGCACGATCGGCACGAAGCGCAGAAACAGCGCATAGCTCACTGGATGTCGTTCGAAACCGTGGTGCAGCCGCGCCGCGACCGGTGGCGGCTGGCGGCTGCCGGCGCCGAAAGCGTAGCGGCTGGCCAGGTACAGGATCAGCGAACCCAGCGTCAGCCCCGCCGACGAGCACAGCGTGCCATCGACCACGCCGAAGGCGAAGCCGCCGGCGAGTATCACCACGATGGTGCCGGGAATGCC
>JAJXTX010000168.1:0-2151 GCA_021783385.1 Pseudomonadota bacterium | reverse complement strand
GGGCCGCCGCTGCCGCGCGCGACATTCTGCCGCGACAGCTCGATCGCCAGCCCCATGCGCTCCTCGTCGCTCACGTAGCGCCGCTGCGCGTCGGCAACCTCGCCGATCCACGGCGGCAGGGTGAGCTGGAGTTGCAGCGGCAGCATGCTCTTATCCGCCTACTGCCCGACCTGTTTCGCCCAGGTATCGCGCAGCGTCACGGTGCGGTTGAACACCGGCACATCGGCGCGATGATCGACGCGGTCGGCCACGAAATAGCCGAGCCGCTCGAACTGGAAGCGCTGCTCCGGCGCCACCGCAGCGGCAGCCGGCTCCAGCCATGCCTGCACCACGCGCTTGGCCTCGGGATTGACGTGATCGAGCCAGCGCTTGCCGTCTTCCTCGCTGTCCGGCGCCGGCACGTTGAACAGACGGTCGTACAGGCGCACCTCGGCGGCGACGGCATGCCGTGCACTGACCCAGTGCAGGGTGCCCTTCACCTTGCGTTCGGCGCCGGACATGCCGTGGCGGCTCTGCGGATCGAGTGTGCAGTGCAGCTCGCTGACGTTGCCGTCGGCATCCTTCAGCACCTGCTCGCAGCGGATGATGCCGACCCCGCGCAGGCGCACCTCGCCGTCGGGCTTCAGCCGGTGGAAACCCTTCGGCGGCAGCTCGGCGAAATCCTCGCGCTCGATCCACAGCTCGCGCGCGAACGGCACCTCGCGCGTGCCGAAGCTTTCATCCTTGGGATGGTTGGCGAAGATCAGCCGCTCCTCGTGGTCGTCGGGCAGGTTGCTGATCACCAGCTTCAGCGGATCGAGTACCGCCATGCGGCGCGCCGCGCTGGCGTCCAGATCCTCGCGGATGCAACCTTCCAGGATCGCGTAGTCGATCACGCTGTTCTGCTTGCTGACGCCCACGCGCTCCACCAGCAGGCGCAGCCCGGCCGGAGTGAAGCCGCGCCGGCGCAGGCCGCGCAGGGTGTTCATGCGCGGGTCGTCCCAGCCGTCCACGTAGCCCTCGCCGACCAGCTGCGCCAGCTTGCGCTTGCTGGTGATGCAGTAACTGAGGTTGAGCCGCGAGAACTCGATCTGCCGCGGCTTGGCCGGCTGCGTGGGCAGCCCGGCGTCGAGCAGCGGCTGCCACAGCTCGGGATGGTTGACGAGGTCGACCCGGTCGACGAACCAGTCGTACAGCGGGCGGTGGTCCTCAAACTCCAGCGTGCACAGCGAATGGGTGATGCCTTCGAGCGCGTCCGACAGGCAGTGCGCGTAGTCGTACATCGGGTAGATCGGCCACGCGTCGCCGGTATTCTGGTGGGTCACCTTGCGGATGCGGTAGATCGCCGGATCGCGCAGGTTGATGTTGCCGGCGCGCATGTCGATCTTCGCGCGCAGGGTGCGGCTGCCGTCGGCAAACTCGCCCGCGCGCATGCGCCGGAACAGGTCGAGGTTTTCTTCCACGCTGCGTTCGCGATGCGGCGAGTTGCGGCCGGGCAGGGTCAGCGTGCCGCGGTACTCGCGCATCTGCTCGGCGTCGAGGTCGTCGACATAGGCGACGCCGTCGGCGATCAACTTCAGCGCCGCGCGATAGAACACCTCGAAGTAGTCCGAGGCGTGGCGCAGCGCATGCCACTCGAAGCCGAGCCAGCGCACGTCGTCCTTGATGCCCTCGACGAACTCCGGGTCTTCCCGGCCGGGGTTGGTGTCGTCCAGCCGCAGGTTGCACCAGCCGCCGGATTCGGACGCGATGCCGAAATTCAGGCAGATCGCCTTGGCGTGGCCGATGTGCAGGTAACCGTTCGGCTCCGGCGGAAAGCGCGTGTGGATCACGCGGTGTTTGCCGCTGGCCAGGTCGTCGCGCACGATCTGCCGGATGAAATCCTGTTGCACGGGAGGCGCCGCCGCCGGGGTGATCGCAATGGCGGGATTTTCAGTCGACATCGGGCACAGCTCGCAGGCGTGGGCGGAAACGGCCAAGTTTACCCTGTCGCCGCCGCCGGGACAGTCAAGCCGTCCCGCTTGCCCGGCAGCGGCCTGCGGGTTAGCGTGCAGGCATGCAGACCATCTACCGGGCCGACAACCTGTTCGACGCGCACCTGGTGAAGGACGCGCTGGAGGCCGAGGGCATTCCCGCTTTCATCGCCGGCGAATACCTCACCGGCGGGGTGGG
>JAJXTX010000008.1:2866-24637 GCA_021783385.1 Pseudomonadota bacterium | reverse complement strand
CCGCCACCGGGCTCAGCATGCAACGCATCGACGGCAGCCCGCTGCCGGCCACCCGGTTCGACTTCACCGTGCAGCTGAAGCAGCTGCAGCACGGCAGCCAGCGCTGGACCTACTTCGACCAGGCCGGACCGCAGCGGCAGTAGGCGCCGCGGCGATGCGGTGGTTCCTGTGGTTTCGGTGACAGCAGCGGCATCGAGGTTGTGAAGCGTGCGGCGACCGGATTGGCTCCGGTCCGATCGCTACTTCCCGGGCTTGCTCAAGTTCAATGGGACACAGACTTGCCCAGCAAGGGGAAGAACAGCCGATCCACCTTCAGCACGTGCCGGTTGACTACTTCATTTGCCAGAAATTCCACTACCTCCGCCGGGGAGCTGGCGCCCGCATGTACCGCGTCACGCAGGCGCTGGCTCTTTTCGAGCAGCGTCCTGTGCAGGCGCTGATGTGACTCGAGGCCTGTATAACCAATCTCGGCCAGGACATTTTCCTCGTCGGAAAAATGGCGGGTTATCGCGATGAGAAGATCGTCCAGCTGAGCCATGACGGCGTTCGAGTCAAGACTTGACTCCACCATGCTCGCAATCAGCGCATTGGTGGCATCGAACAATCCCCGATGTTCCTGATCGATGAGTCCATGGCCGCTGACGTAGCGATCGGACCACACCAGCTGCAGGGCAGAGACCTGCTCCTGCGCACCCCAGATGTCCGAAGCCCCTCCAGCCGCCACGCTTAACCGGTTGCGACCACGCTTCTTGGCTTGGTAGAGCGCAGCATCCGCTCGTTCGAACCAATGCTCCGCGGTCTCTCCAAGCTGGTGTTCTGCCAGGCCAACGCTGACCGTCAGCTCGCCGGCGATATCAAACGGCTTCGCCGCCAAATGCGTGCGCAGACGCTCACCGACCACTGTTGCGGCCTTCATGGAAGTGGCTGGCGTCAGCAAGGCAAACTCTTCCCCGCCCCAGCGGAAAAGCAGATCCGTCGGCCGGCACGCCCAGCTCAGGCGGCCCGCCGTGCTGCGCAGAACATCGTCGCCCACTGCGTGGCCAAAGCGATCGTTGACCTTCTTGAAGTGATCAAGGTCGAACAGCAGGAGGCTGACCGGACTGCGCTGCTGCTCGGAGAACTCCAGTTCCCGCTTGACCATTTTGTCGAACTCGCGGCGATTCCGCAGGCCGGTCAGGCGATCGATGGCAACCAGCCGCTCCAGTTCGGCGATGCGTTGCTGCATCTTCATCGCATCCGCGGTTTCGCTGCTGCTCAACCGGTCGGCAAAGGCCACCACAATCAGCTCACCCAACGGAATGGCGTAGGCGACCATCGTATGGTTGACGTTCTGCGACCCCTGAATCTCCAGCTCGCATGTCGAAAATCCCGAAGCCATCTCCACCAGGCGCGCCGCGGCGCCATCGAGCCATGGTGGCGTGATGTGGCGTCGCCCCAATTCGTTCATGTAAAGCAATGACGCATCACGGCGCAGAATCAAACCGGGCAAGGGGAGTTTTTCCACCAGTTCTTGCGCATTGGCGTGCTGATGGATCGAAAACGGTTGCCCGTGATCCTCTGCAGGAAATGTGTTCATGCGAACCCCAAGGCAGAAGCCGCCGTTGGCGGATGCTGGCACAGGCCGGGAAGCCTGCGATTGATCCTGATCAAGGGCACACCAGCCGCCGAGAAATGTCGATCACCGCTCGCATCCCGCCGATCACCGGGTTGGAGCGCGGCAGCTCACGCCGCGCTGAGCGCGTGGCGCAACAGCCATTCCTGCAATCGGCGGCTGCCGCCATCCGTGGCGCCCCCACCGTCGCGCATGCTGGCGTAGCCCTCCCGACCTTCGGCCGCCGCCACGCCCCCAAGGTCAAGAAATTGTGCCAGCGGACAATCCGCAACAGGCCGTTGCCATTGACCCGGGAAAGACCGGTTGGTCTTCCATAAATAGGCCAGCGCCCCCAGGGCGGTGCGGAGGGGACGAGGCGCTGCCGGCAGCGAGAACGCCCCGGCCCAGGCCAGAATCGCTTCGGCGGGCATGGGCCGCGCGAAGGCATAGCCCTGACCGTAGGTCGCACCAAGAACGGACGCCACCTCAATCATCGACGGCTCCTCCAGCCCTTCCAGCACTACCGGGCGATGGATGTCCCGACCGAGGGCGATGAGGGCCGCCAGCAGACTGAAGGTCTGCAGCGGTTCCTTGCGCAAGCCACTCACCAGGCTGCGGTCGACCTTGGTGGTCGCAAAGGGGAGCGCGGACAGTCGCTGCAGACTGCTGAAGCCCGAGCCAAGGTCGTCCATCTCGATGCTCACGCCGAGACCGGCGATGCGCTCAAACGCCTCTCGCTGGGCCAGATCATCAAGGCCTCCGGATTCCAGCAGCTCCAGACTGAGATACCGCGGAGCAATGCCGTGGCGTGACAGCGCTTCTGCGATGAGCGCTGGCGTGCCCGGCGCATGGAACGTCGACGGCGAAAGATTGATCGATGCCCCGATCATCAGCCCGCTGCGATGCCAATGGGCCAGATGCTGCAACAGCTGCTGCAGCCCGAACTGGAACAGTCGCGCAAGTTCGACCGCGCCGAGCAACGGGATGAATTCGTCCGGGTAGATCAGTCGGGCCGGGTCCGATTGCAGCCGCGCCAGCGCCTCGACCTTGACCACCTTGCCCGAGCACAGATCGACGATCGGCTGCATGTGCAGTACCAGTCCGCCATCGAACAATCGCGTGCGATAGCTCTGCACCACATCCGGCGGAAGCACGACGGAGGGAGCCGAATGGCAAACCTGCCAAGTCTGGCTCCAGCGCCGTTGTATGCCATGGGCGAAGGATGACATCCAGTCGGAGCCGAACTGGTTCGGATAGGCCCCGTAAAAACCCAGCACCGCCGCCGGGTGTCCCTGCGGGTCCAGCACCGGCACGGCCATGGCCGACCGAATGCGCAGGGGTGCCGCCAGCGCGTGCCACGCCGTGTAACGCTTGTCCTGCTGGTAGGAGGCCGACGTGAGAATCCTGCCACTGCGCCATGCCTGTGCTGTCAGGCCCTGGCCGCGTGGCACCGAGGCATCCGCCATCGCGCAGGTTGCAGGATCACTCAGGATCGCCGCCACCTGCTTGCCGATGTCGCCGGCAAAGGCTTCGACCACGAACACGCCGCTGCTATCCAGCCGCATCAATACCACCGCCTTCACGCCGGGCAAGCAGTTCAGGACCGCCATCTCCTTCTCGATGGCATCCATCCAGCGGGTGTCACCGGCCGGCATCTCAGCGGTCAGACAGGTCAGGTAGCTTTCCTGCACCGCCTCCTGGGCCTGCAACTGCGCCCTGGTGTCATCCTCCAGGCGGGTACTGATCAGCGATTGCAGCGCAGCGCGTTCACGTGTCCTCAACGCCGTCCGATCGAGCTGATTGGAAAACAGTGCTCTATATAACCTGGAAGTCTGGATCAACAGACTGCTTTTCACGTTGACCAGCGCGTGTACTTCGCCCAGATGCGTCGCTCGCTGCAGAATGGCTTCCTGCGTGCTGGACGCGTCCAGCAGAAATCGCAGATGCTCGGCTTGACGAAGGTTCAGGGACTGCCGCTCCGCCGGGCCAAGCCTGTCCAGGATCATCATGGCCTGCGGCGTCTCGGCCAGGCTCTGGTAGAGCGCCGGAACGAACTGGTCGATCACCAGCTCGATGGACTCGCGGACCTTGTCCAGCAGGGCGATGGCTGCCAGCCCATACGGGTCCAGCTTGGGCGGCGGAGCGATCTCAAGAGAGCTGGTGTGACTGGACGCCACCTGGCTCCACCAGTTCACGCGTTCGTGCTTGGCCGCCTTGACATGATAAAGCGCGGCATCGGCCTGGCGAATCAACCCATCCACTTCGGTTCCGTGCTGCGGAAAAATGGCCAGCCCCATGCTCATGCCCATGCTGGCGATCACGCCGGGAGCCACCTGGAACGGGGTCTCCACGGCTTGATGCAGGCGCTGCAGCGCGGCGCTGAGCTGTTGCGAATCTTCGCGCTCGTCGATGTCCTCCAGCACCACCACAAATTCGTCACCACCCAGCCGGGCAATCAAGTCCGGTGCCCGCAGCAGCGACTGGAGCCGGCGCGCAAACTCCGCCAGCAGACGGTCGCCGGCGGCATGCCCCCAGGTGTCATTCACGGGCTTGAAGTCATCGAGATCGATCACGCCAAGGGCCATCGCCGATCCGTTTCGAGCCGCCCGTGCCAAAGCCATTGGCAGGTGCTCCAGCATGCCCAAACGGTTGGTCAGTCCGGTCAGGGCATCGTGTCGGGCCAACCGACCCTGCTGCTCACGCTCCCTGGCCAGCATGTGTTTCAGCTCGATCTGCCCGAGTGCGCGCTTGAGCAGGCTGCCAGCCTGCATCATCAGAAGAACGATCTTGGCATCAAAGCAGTCCGGCAGCGGCGAAGTCACCATCCATACGGCAAAAGGGACACCCTCGCGATCGATCGGTATCGCCGCCCAGGACCTCAGTCCCGCCGAGGTGAACTTTTCCGTGCGATGCAAGGAATCATCGAGCCACTCTGCTTCGTTGACGCACAGCATGGAGGACTCCCTCCATGCCTGCTCGATGGAATGGCGCGTGGCGCCCCCCTCGAGCAAAGCGCTGCAGCACGCGACCGTTGCGCTGGCGCCGGCGAACGCCAGCAGCGTCGCCTGTCCCGATACGGCGGGTTGCAGGATGCAGCCACCTGAGAACAGGTTCGTGTCGAGAAGCTGCTCGCACATGACCTGCATCGCTTGCCGCTCATCATGCGAGGCAAGCAACATGTCGCTTGCCCGGATCAAGGCGCGCAGCAACTGATCGACTTTGAGCAGCGCGTCCTCGGAATGTCGCCGGGCAACGATTTCCCGTTTGAGCTGCACATTGAGTGCATGCACGTCGAAGTTGCGCGCGCCGATCTGGTTGTAGAGATCGCTGACAACATGGGTCATCTCGTCGCGGATGGCATTCGTCTGCGCAGCGCCGCCCGCCTGCTGCAACCGGATTTCGCGGGTCATCCGCACATCCATGCCCATGATGTGGTGCAGTAGCCACTGGCTCAAGAACAGCACGAGATTGTCAACGCCGTCGACCACGTTGTCGTCGAGCATGGCGGCGGTGCGCTGCAGGAATGTCACGAAGCTCTTGTGAGCCGCAAGGTGGACGCGCTGATGCACCTCGTCGACGCACCACTTGCGCATCTGCCCAGCTTCGTCATCGAAGTGGTACCGGGTGTAATCGAGCAGTTCGCTCAATATCGGCGCAACAACATCACGCTCAATGTCACCCGCACGCACGACGACCAGCCGGTTGAACAGCTCGATCAGCCGCTGATGCTGCGTGTCGACCAGATCATTGCCGGTGCGCAGCTCGTCCGACCATGGAATGGAAATGTCGCGGGAG
The DNA here is from genome assembly GCA_021783385.1 of Pseudomonadota bacterium. Lineage (GTDB taxonomy): Bacteria > Pseudomonadota > Gammaproteobacteria > Xanthomonadales > Rhodanobacteraceae > Rhodanobacter. The sequence continues at coordinate 19,251 of JAJXTX010000008.1, read as the reverse complement.
TGAGGCACGTCAGAGGCCCTGAAAAATGCCGTTCGCTTTTGGAGTGGTCTGCCCACATCGCATGGTCAATACGATGCATCGATCATACGGAAGTAGCCTGCGGATGACATCCGTGCCGCGCGGACATGAACCGCCCTGCCCTTTCTCTATCGGATGCCCAGCGGATCGCTTGAGCTGTCGAGCCGCCTAAAGGAATGGGCGGTGTTGCCACTATCGAGTCAGCGCCAAACTTTGGCCAGCTCGTTGATGCTGCGAGCATTTGCAAAAGGGAGCTCGCTTCTCGATCCAGATCAGGAAATCAGGGCAACGACGACTTCAGCCAGCGCACCCGGGAACAGGCCTCCAGCCTGGAGGAAACCGCTGCGTCGATGAAGCAGCTGATCTCGACCGTCAAGCAGAACGCGGAGAATGCCAGCCATACCAGCCAACTGGCGCGCGGCGCCACTGAACAGGCCGTGCTGAGCGGCGAAATCGCCGGCAATGCGGCGCTGGCAATGGGTGAGGCCAGCGCATCAAGCCACACGATTGCCGACATCGTGGGGCTGATCACGTTCCAGACCAATCTGCAGGCGCTGAATGCCGCGGTGAACCGCGTGCCGACGAGCAGGGCCGCGGCGAGCCAGGAGCAATCCTCAGGCATCGACCAGGTCAACTCCGCCGTGGTGCAGATGGATGCAGTGACCCAGCAGAACGCCGGACTGGTTGAGGAAGCTGCCGCCGCCAGCCAGCCATGCATCGGCAGGTGTACGAGCTGCTGCAGGTGGCGTTCTTCCGCATCGAGAAAGTTGCCGGCCAGCATGAGCTTCCGGCTTGACCAAGCCGTCGGCCACGCAGTTCTGACCGGCCGCGCGAAGCCGCGGGAGTACCGGCAGCCTGCGTCATCGCGGGGACGCCCGGCCGAGGCCGCAGGCAGCCGGCCGGGGCTTTGCCGTGTGGTTGCCTCCACGGACACATCAAGGGCTGCCGAGACTTTCGCCGCGGCAGCCCCCGATGCGTCGTTCGGATCAGGTGAACGCGATCAGAACTGCACCGTTGCGGTAAGCATCGCCGCGCGCGGGGCACCGGCCAGCAGGGTCTGGTAGTTGCCGCCCGGATCGCTGGTGACGAAGCCGTTGGAGCCGATGGTGGCGAAGTAGCGCTTGTTCGCCAGGTTGGTGACGTTGAGCGCCAGCCGCAGGTCCTGCACCGCGCTGCCGAGCTTGCCGAAATCGTAGGCGGCTTCGGCGTTGACCAGCCAGAACGCGGGCACCGAGGCGTCGTTGAGGTAGCTGTAGTAGCGCTTGCTGGTGTAGTTGGCGGACAGCCGCAGATCCCACTTGCCCGGCGTCCATGCCAGCTCGGTGAAGATCAGCTGCGCCGGGCTGTCGACCACGGTCTTGCCCTTGGTCTGCACCAGCGTGGTGCCGTTGAGATAGTTGTTGTCATAGCGCGAACGGTTGTACGACAGCGAGTTGGACCAGCGCAGCTGCGGCAGCAGCTTGACGTTGAGCGCCAGTTCGGCGCCGCGGCTGCTGACCGAGCCCACGTTGGCGTACGCCGACGGGCAGCCGACGATGCCGGCGCACTGCGAGACCACCAGCAGGCGGTTGCTGAACTTCACGTCGTACAGCGCCAGCGAGGCCTGGTAGTTTTCGGTGGTGCGGCGGAAGCCGCCCTCGATCGTGCGCGACTGCTCCGGCTTGAGCTGCTTGCCGAACAGGTCGAACGCGGCCTGGGTGGTGGCCAGCGGTCCGGTGATGCCGGCCTGATAGGCGGCGATGTTCTGCGCGTACGAGCCGAACACCTCGTTGCCGCCGCCCAGCTGGTAGCTGGCGCCCACCTGCGGCAGGAAGGCTTTCTTGGCCACCAGGGTGCCGTTGGCATAGCTGCGCGCGGTGCCGTAGGTCAGCGTGCCCGGTACCGCCGCCGCGGTGACCCTGGTGTCGGGCGACTTGAAGCCGACGTCGATGGCGAGCTTGTCGTCGAGCAGCTTGAAGCTGTCCTGCAGGTAGAACTGGCGCGTGGTGGTCTGGTAGTGCTGGTAGAACAGGCGCAGGTTCGGGTCGCGCAGGAAATAGGTGTCGCTGATCGGGCCGGTGACGAAGTAGTAGTTGCGCTGCACGGTGTGATTGCTGTTCTCGTACCACAAGCCACCTTCCAGATGGTGGATGCCGACGGTCCAGCTCAGCGACGCGGTGATGCCGGCGCGGTCGATGCCGTATTCGGTGGTGCGGATCGAGATCGGCGTCTGCTGCGGCGTGCCCGGATAGGACGGCTGGTAGGGCGTCCACCAGTGACCCTGGCCGCGATCGTTGTGATAGTAGGTGGTGGCTTTCAGGTGCACGTCGTCGCTCAGCGCGAAGTCGCCGAACACGCTCGCCACGGTGTCGTTGCGCAGGCCGCGGGCGTCGTAGTAGGCGTCATCGACGGTGGTGACGCCGCCGTTGGAAACCGTGCCGGTGGTCTGGTACTGGTTGGCCACCGCTACCGCGCGGTTCCAGTCGGGGGCAAAGTTGTCCCAGTTCCAGCCGAGCCGCTTCTCGAGCGACAGCGAGAGATCCTGGTAGTCGGTCTCGTCGCGGCTGGAGGTGGTGAGCAGCGCGCCGACCTGGCTGTCGCCGAAGTCGTAGACCGCCTTGCCATTGAACTGGGTCTGCTTCTGCGCACCGGCGCCCTTCCACTTGTCCACTTCGCTGGTGGCGCCGGAGAGGTACATGGCGAAGCCGTGGTGGTCGCCGGTATCCAGCCGCGCATAGGTGCGGCGTGCGTTGTCGCTGCCGAAACCCTGCTCCAGCGTGATGCCGTAGTCCGGCGTGGGATCGGAGGAGTAGAACTGGATGGTGCCGCCCAGGTCGCCGGTCGAGGCGGTGCCGAGCGAGCCGATGCCCTCGGCCAGTTCGGCGCCGCCGAGGTTCTCGGCGATCAGCGCGCGGCTGATGTGCAGGCCGTTGCTGTTGCCGTAGCTCATGTCGCCGAGCGGGATGCCGTCCAGCGTGAAGCCGAGCCGGTTCTGGTTGAAGCCGCGCAGGCTGATGCGGGTGGACCACTCGTAGTTGCCGAACGGATCGGCCGACTCGAAGTGCACGCCGGGCTTGCTCTGCAGCACCTTCAGCGCACTGGTGCCGGGCGGCAGCAGCTTCAGGTCCGCGGCGGTGATGCGCTGCACCTGGCGCGTCTCGCCCTGGCCGATCACCGAGACCGCTTTCAGCGTCTTGGCCTGGTCGGCTGCGGCTGCTGCCGGCGCGGGTGCGTCGGCGGCGCTGCCATCGGTGGCGGCATACGCCGAAGTGCCGTGCAGGGCAACCAGCAGCGCAAGCGCGAGACCGGTACGGCGTGGAGCAGGTAGGCGGGACATAAGTGATCCTGTTTGCGCAGACGCCCGCACGGACGCCCCTGCGGGCGGCCCTGGGCCTGCGGTGAGTGAGAAACGGGTGTGGCCACCCCTGGCGACCATCAGCGTGAATCTTGATGACGCTGTGTGTACGCGGCCTTACAGCTTTGTTGCAACTTCACATGGACGTCTATACGGATGGCAGCGGCACGAACGCGTGCCGCCGCGCGGAGCCGATCAGTGCGCCATCGCCGCCGGCAGCAGGGCGTGTCCCTGCGCCTGCGGCAGGCTGACGCCGAGCAGCGCGGCCAGTGTCGGCGCGATGTCACGCATGTCGATCGAGCCGAGGTTTTTGCCCGCCGGTATACCGACGCCGGCGATCAGGAAGGTGGAGCGCATCGCCGGCAGCGCCGGGTCGTAGCCGTGCATGCCCAGGTAGTGGCCCGGCGTGAGCGGCGCTGCATCCGCCTTGATGCCCATCTCGGCGCCGGTCTTGAACAGCACGAACCAGCTGGCTTGCGCGGTGCCACCGGCGGCGACCAGCTGGCGGTGGTCGAGCACCTTGTCGATGGCGTAGCGCGGGTCATGCTGCAGCTGTTGCAGCAACGCGGTGACCCTGGCCTGCAGCGCGGCATCGTCGGGGTGGCGCAGCACGATCGCGGCGCTGCCGCCGTCGTTCCACGGCATCGCCTGCCAGTCGGTGACCGCGCCGTCCTTGAAGGTGATCAGGCCGGCCTGGATGAACGGCGCGTAGAGGTTCACGTCGTGCTGCACCGGCGCGAAGCCGTGGTCGGACACCACCGCCACCACGCCGTCCGGATGCACGCGCTGCGCCGCCGCCACCAGCTCGCCGACCAGCGCGTCGATGCCTTCGAGCACGCGGTTCGCCGCCGGTGTGCCGGGACCGCTGGCGTGCTCCATGTCATCCAGCGAAGCAAAGTAGGCGGTCATGAATTGCGGCTTGCGCGTCTGCAGCAATTTCACCATGAAGCGGGCGCGATTCTGGTCACCGGCGAGGCTCTCGTCGATGCCGTCGGCATACGGGCCGAGGCCCTGTTCCAGTGACGGCAGCAGGCCCGGCGTGGCCAGCGCGGCGAGCAGCTTGCGGTCGTCCGGGATGCCGGCGCGCCAGATCTGCGGCAGGTTCCAGTCCACCGGCGCGCCCACGCTGACCGGCCAGTGCACGTTGGCGGTGCTCAGCCCGGCCGCGCGCGCCGCGTCCCACAGCGTGGGCACGCGGATGTCGCTGGCGTACCAGTCCCAGCCCTGCTGGTTCTTGTTGTAGGGATCGAAGGTGAGGTTGCCGCCGATCTCGTGCAGGTTCGGCGACACGCCGGTGAGGATCGTGGTGTGGCTGGGATAGGTCAGCGTGGGCAGCACGCCGCGCACGTCGCTGGCATACGCGCCGCGAGTGAGGAACGCCTGCAGGTTCGGCAGCTTGATGCCGCGCTGCTGCGCGTCGATCACGTCGGCCGGACGCAAACCGTCGATCGAGATCAGCAGCACCGGCCGCGCGAGGCTGGCGCCCGATGCCAGCAATGACGAAAGGCCCAGCAGCAGGGCAGGCAGAAAGTGGCGCATGCGAGAGTCCCATTGGAGATTCTCCGCATGCTCAACGGCCTGCGCTGCAATCGTGTGACAACGATCCTTCGTTTCCGCTTTGGCCGTCCGCGGCCGGGTGCGCTCAATCGACTGCGCGCAGCTTCATTCCGGCACAGCGTAAGCCTGCTCACGAAACAGCCGCAGGCAGGCATCGACCACCATCGGGTCGTATACGCTGCCGTTGCCGCGTTCGATTTCCGCCAGTGCATGATCGATTCCCAGCCCGTGACGGTAGGGCCGTCGCGAGGCCATGGACTCCACCACGTCGGCAACCATCACGATGCGCGCCTCGAGGATGATTTCATCCCCCTGCAGGCCGCGCGGGTAACCACTGCCGTCCATGCGCTCGTGATGTTGCCAGGCAACCTCGGCCACCGGCCACGGCAAGTCGATGTCCTTGAGCAGGTCGTAGCCAGTCTGCGGATGCATCTGGATCAGACCCCATTCCGTGGCCGTGAGCGGGTCGAGCTTGGTGAGAATCTCCAGCGGAATGCTGATCTTGCCGATATCGTGCAGGCTGCCGGCCACGCGCAGGCCCTGCAGACGCTGCGCATCCAGGCCCAGTTCGGCACCGATCGCCGCCGCGATCAGGCCGACCCGACCCGAGTGGCCCTGGGTGTAGCGGTCGCGCAACTCGGATAGCCGGGTGGCGACCTGCACCGTGCCCATGAACGCCGATTCGAGTTGCGCCAGATGGTGCTCGCGCCATTCATCGGCGCGCAGCTTTTCCGTGATGTCCTGGATCATGCCGACGATGGCGGGATGACCACCGTAGAAGGTTCGCGTACCGTTCGCGCTGACTTCGAGCGTGCGGCCGTCCTTGCACAGGGCAGTGAAGTCGTAGCTGATGCGGTCCACGCTACCTTCGAGACGCAGGCGGATATTCTCGAGGACGATGCCGCGATCCTTCTCGGCGACGACGCTCAACGGATCCTGGCCGATCAATTCCCCGGCGTCGGCGTAGCCCAGCATGGCCGCCATGCGCGGGTTCACGTAGACCAGCCTGCCGGCCTGGATCAGGTAGACCCCGGCAATCGACTGCTCCACCAAGCTGCGATAGCGCTCTTCGGACTCGCGCAATGCGGCCTGCACCTGCCTGCGGGCGGCCTCGTGGACGAAGTTTTCCAGTGCAAAGTTGATATTTGCAGCCATCTGCTCCAGCAGGCTGCGCGTGGCCTCATCGAAGCTGTCGGGCGATGCGCCATACAGGACCAGCACGCCGAAGATCGCGCCGCCTTGCCGCAACGGCAGTGAAGCCACGGCGCCCAAACCAAAACGGGCGCCGCGCGCATGCCAGGGCGCGGCACGTGGGTCGTGCTGGAAATCCACAACCCACACCGACTGGCCCTCTTGCACAGCAAGACCCGCCGCGCCGTGTCCGAACGGGTTGTCCGCATCCGCCGAAATTTCGATGCCCTGCAAAAATTCGTTGACATGCTCGCCGGCACTGGCCACCGGACGGAGCAGGCGGGTGTCCGGATCGACCAGACCGATCCAGGCCAGCTTCATGCCGCCGGTTTCCACCGCCACCCGGCAGATTTCCGCGAACAGCTCGTGCTCGCTGGCGCAGCGCACGATGGCTTCGTTGCACTGCGACAGGGCGTCGTACAACTGGGTCTGCCGCCGGATTTTCGCTTCGGCATGCTTGCGTGCCGTGATATCGAGCAGGACGCCGTCCACCAGCACGCCCTGACCGGCCGCATCGCGTTCGGTCACCTGACCCTTGGCCCACAACCAATGCACGCTGCCGTCAGGCCAGACCACCCTGAAATCGAATGAATAGCTGTCGGGGCCACCTGCCGCCACCGCCGCGCCAATGGATTCATGGCTCCGCGCCCGATCCTCGGGATGGGTCGCCTGCAGGAACGTATCCATGTTCCAGCGATCCTGCCATGCCAGTCCGTACAGTTGATCGTGGTTGCGGGTACGAAACATCTGGTCGGCACTGAAGTTGTAACTCCAGGTTGCGATGCCCAGCATTTCCGTGGTCAGGCGAAGCTGGTGCTCACTTTCCCGCACCGCCTGCTCGAATGACCTTCGTTCGGAGAGATCCCGCACCACGCCGATGGCATGCCAGCCGCCTTCCCAGCGGGCCGCCGACGTCGAAAGTTCGGCCGGGAATTCGCTGCCGTCCTTGCGCTGCGCGACGATCTCGACCAGCTTGCCGACGTGGTCACACTCGCCGCTTTGCCCGAAACGGGCAAGCCGGTGTTCCACCGCGGCATGCCTGTGCGAGCGTCCGATCAGCAGGTGCAGCGGCTGCCCGAGCGCCTCATCGCGGGAGTACTGGAACATCCGTGTCGCCGCCGGATTCCACTCGAGGATCCGGGCGTGCGCGTCGGTGATGATCATCGCATCGAGCATGGCGCTGGTGGCCTGGCGGAAACGCGCCTCGCCCGCGCGCAACTTGCGGAAGACCAGCCAGTAAAGCGCGGGAGAAACGGTGAGGGCAAGCACCGCCGCGGCAATCAGATCCCAGCTGTCGTGGGCGATCGCCAGATGCATCCGCGGCGCGAGAACATCCCGCATCAACAGAATGATCACGACCTCGGTGACGAACACCGCCGCACCCGCCAGCGATACCAGGCCGAACGGACTGCGCGCCCACTTTCTGACCCCCATCGTGCCTCCCGATCGACGTGTTGCTGCTCGTGCTGGACTGGCAAAGAGCATACCGCGTCAGCAGCGGCGCGAATCGGCGCACCGGACTGCCGTTTGCGGACGGGCTGTGATCGCCCGGACTAGGCAGGGTGCCCCGTGGGCGGCTGCCCGGTCGCGCCCGCGCCGTCGACCAGCGGCCCCGGCTCGAATACCTCGAAACGATGGCGGCCCTGCTGCTTGGCCCGATACAACGCAGTATCCGCGTCGCGCAGCAGTTCATCGCTGCCGCCGTAGCAATGGTCGCCGATCACGATGCCGATGCTGATCGAAGGCACCAGAACCGTACCTGCCACCTGGATCGGCTCGCTCAGCACCTGCAACACGCGCTTCGCCACGTTGATGGCGGCAACCGGCGTCTCGAGGTCTTCCAGCACGATGCAGAATTCATCGCCGGAAAGTCGCGCCACCACCTCGGGATCGCGCACGCACAGCTGCAGTCGGCGGGCGACCATTTTCAGGAACTCGTCGCCGGCGAGGTGGCCGAGGCTGTCGTTGATCGCCTTGAAATGATCGAGATCGAGATACAGCAGCGCGCAGCGCCGCTCCGGCCTGCGCTGCATCGTGCCGAGCAGGCGGTCCACCCGGTCGCACAGGAAGCCGCGGTTGGGCAGGCCGGTCAACGGGTCGTGCATGACCTGGTGTCTGAGCTGCTCCTGCACCCGCTCGCGCTCGACAATCTGCCGGCGCAGTTCCTGCGTGCGTTCCTCGACCCGCTGTTCCAGCTGCTCCTTGGCCTGCTGCAGCGAGGCTGCCGAGCGGCGGCGGTGAATGCTGTTGGCGATTTGCGAGGCGGCGAAGGCAAGCAGCTCCTGATCCGCCATGGCGTAGACCACCGCCTGGTCCAGACTCTGCACCGTCACCAGGCCGATCACTTCATCGCCAACCAACAGCGGCACCCCGAGCCAGCTCATCGCCGGCTCACCCACATGCTGCAGCACCACCTCGCCCTGCTGGCTCAGCGCATCGATTTCGGCACGCTGCCGCAACAGCACCGGGCTCGCCTTGCGCAGGACGTATTCGCTCAAACCACCGCCAATCGGCCGCGATGGCATGCTGCGTATGCTGGTGTCCACGTAATACGGAAAATCAAGCCGCTGCCGGTCGTCCGAGATCAGGGCGATGAAGAAGTTCTCCGCATGCAGCAACCCGCCCACCACGGCATGCACACGTTCGTAGAACTCGCTCTCGTCGATGTCGGCGGTAGCCAGCTGAGCCAGCTGGAACAGCGCTGCCTGCAGTTGTTCGGCGCGCTGCCGTTCCCTGACTTCGCGCTGCAGGGCCTGATTGGCCTCGACCAGTTCGCGCGTGCGCAGCTGGACGCGATGCTCCAGCTCGTCCTTGCCCTGTCTGCGCTCCAGCGCGGTGAGCACGTGACTGGCGACAAACTCCAGCACCGCGCGATCCTGTTCCGAGTAGCCGATATGTGGCTGGTAGCTCTGCACCACCAGCCCACCGCAGACCCGGCCGTCGCGCCGCATCGGCACGCCCAGCCAGTCGGTAGCGTCCGGTCCCACGATATTCAGCGGTCCGTCCACCTGTTCGCGCAGCTGCTCCATGCTGCCCAGCATCGACCGGCCGCCGGTCAGCAGGTGCCAGGTCAGCGAGTACGGCTGCGCGGCCAGCGGCTCATCGACGGTGGTATCCGGAATCTGCGAATCCTCGACATCCACGTAGTAAATGAAGCGCATCGTCTCGCGCGACGGCTCGTAGCGCACGATGAAGAAATTTTCGCCGTACATGAGCGTGCCTACGATGTCGTGCAGACGACGCAGCATCTCGGCCATGGGCAGGTCCGAACCGGCCAGGTCGGCCATCGAGAACAGCGCGTGCTGCAGCCGCTCCGATCGCTCCAGCTGCCGGTGCGACTCATGCAGGCCGGCCAGTTCCAGCGCAAGGCGCAAATGATGACGGGCCAGCGCGAAGTGCAACTCGAGCCACGCGCGCAGTTCCTGTTCATGCTGCTCAACCGCGAAATGCAGCAACAGCACGATGGGCTGATCCGCCAGCACGCGCCACGCCACTCGTCGCCGATCCGCACTCAGGGCGTACCCGTCACTGTCCAGCACTGCCCGTGCCCAGTCTGCCTCGGCCAGCGTCACTGGCGCACTGCACGGCCGCGTCCTGCCATCGTTCCACAACAGGCAGGCTCGCTCGCAGCCGGGCCACGCGCCGGCCATGGCCACGATGACGGCACCGACATCCCACTGTGTCTGCGCGTCGATCAGGCGTCGCTGCCACACCATCAGCTCCTGCGTCAAAGGCAGTGGCTGGCTCGGAGCATGCCGTTCGTTCATCACAGGAATTTCCTCGGCAGCACGTCGGTTGGTGCGTCTGGATCGGCAAATGGACTTCGCTCGGATAATGCCCCCGGACCGGGTGCCGGCGCGTCGTCTGGGCTGTGGCGACATCCGGTTGCCCGGGCTCCCCTGTCCGAAATCTGTCTGATCCATGCAACAGACGGGCCGGAAAGCATGGCCAAAGCGTGATGTGCGTCTCGCATTGCGCATCCCGTGGCCCGGCGTTTGGCCGCTTCCCCGGGACACGGGGTATTCGCGCTCGTTGCGGCATCGTTCCCGGCGCGATTACTGATACACGTGCAGCCGTCCAAACGTCCACGCGTGGTAGGACTGCAGCAGGCCCGGCACCGCGCAGTCGTCGTACAGGCCGTGGCAGCGCTGGCGCAGCGCGGTCAGCGCGGAGAAGTACGGATCCTCCGGCAGGCCGGCCGCCTGCAGCACCATGCTGGGCAGGAACGCGATGTCGAGCATCGGGTAGCTCGGCAGCGGCGCGCCGGCGAAGTTGCTCTTGATCATGTAGTAGGTGAGGTAGTCGCGGTACGGCTGCAGCGCCGCCGGCAGCGTGCGCGGCAGCTGCCGGATCAGCCCCTCGAACGAGGGCTGGTGGTCGCCGAAGTGCACCAGCACGGTCGGCTGCGCGCGATCGAGAAAAGCATGCTCCAGGCCGCGCATGGCCACGTCCGAATCGTGCAGGCGCGCGAGGTAGGTGTCGAAGTTCAGCGCCGGCGCGGGCTTCAGCCCGTGCAGCAGGTTGCGGAAAGCCGGCGGCAGGGTCGACATCGGATCGTCGTGCGGGCCGTGCTGGTTGATCGTGAGGATCATCACGAACACCGGCTGGCCCGGCTTTTTCACCTTGTCGTAGACGCGCTTCGCCGCGGCGAACATCTGCGCGTCGGTTTCCTCCCACTCGTCCAGGCCCAGTTCCTTGACGTCGTACAGGTGATCGAAGCCATAGGCCTGGTACGCGTTGCGGCCGTTGATGAAGCCGCCGGCGGTCGGGTAAATCGCGATGGTGAGATAGCCCAGCCGTCGCAGCTGCAGCGCCAGCGCGTCGCGCACGTGCGGCGCCAGCGCAAACGGCGCGTACATGCCGCCCGCGCCGAAGAGGTCCTGCGGCATGCCGGTGAGCACGGCGAACTCGCTGACCCAGGTACCACCACCAAAGGTATGCACGCGCAGCACGCCGTGCCCGCGCGTGCGCGCATCCGCCTGCAGCATCGGGATACGGCAGGCCGGCACGCTGCAGGCGCGGTAGATCGAAGGATCGAAGGTGCTTTCCTCCAGTACCTGCACGATGTCCGGGTACGGCGGCTTCGACGTGCCCGGCTCGCCCCGGGCGGTCGCCGCCCACTGCTGCTCGGCCACCGCGTCGCTGGCCATCGCCGGCAGATGCACGTCGGCGTCGTGCAGGTTGACGAAGAAATTGGTCAGCTGCGCATCGTCCGACAGCTTCTCCCACACGTCGCGCGCATGCACCTGGGCAAACACGCCGGTGGGCAGCAGGCAGGCCCAGAACGCCAGCGCGAACGCGGCGGCACCGCCCACGCGCAGGGCCGCGGCGCGGCGTGGCGGCAGCCGCGCGAACAGCCGCCGGTCGGCGCGCCAGACCAGCCACAACAGCGCCGGAACCAGCACCAGCACGCCGATGCCCAGCGCGTACAGGTGCGGGTAGTGGCGCAGCGTGTCGATCAGGCTGCTGCGCACGTAATAGACGAAATCGGACGGCATCAGCGCCGAGTCGAGGTAGCGCAGCTTGAGCACCGAGATGAATTTCAGCCCCAGAAACAGCCCGCCGCTGACCGCCAGCGCGCTGGCCAGGCGGGCGAACGCAAACAGCAGCACGCCGAAGCTGCACAGCATCAGGCCCAGGATGAAACCCTGCTGCAGCGGCAGCGGCTCCTGCAGCGCGGTCGCCGCCACGCAGCCGGCGAAGAACACCAGCGCGCACAGCGACACCACGCGGGCGCGTGTGAACAACGGCAAAAAGCGGCGCGGCAAAACTCGGCGCATGGCGTGGAAAGTTCCCCCTGCAGGACTCGGTGGTCACCGGGACGCCATCTTACGGGCTTGCCCCGGCCACCGGCAGGCGCCGCCGATGGCACGTTCCACCGGCGTTGGGTCTGGCCGACGCGGCGGCTGGCGGTCGGCGCGCGCGATGGCGTCACGCCGATCTGCTAGCGTTCCGGATCGAACCCGCCATGCCCACGGAGACACCATGCCTGCACGCTTTCGCCTGCTGCTCGCCGCGCCGCTCGCGCTGACCTTCGCCCTGCTCGGCGGCTGTGCCAGCCTGCCGTGGGCGACGGGCAAGGCACCCGACGGGACGCAGGCGCAGGTGGCGATCCTGGAAACCACCGACCTCCACTCCAACGTGCTCGGCTACGACTACTACAAGGGCAAGGCCGACCCCACGCTGGGCTTCGAGCGCACCGCCACGCTGATCCGGCGCGCCCGCGCGGAGTTTCCCAACAGCTTCCTGTTCGACGACGGCGACACCATCCAGGGCAGCGTGCTGGCCGACTACCAGGCGCTGGCGCAGCCGCTGGCCTGCGATCGGGAGCTGGCGGTGTACCGCGCGATGGACGCGCTCGGTTACGACGGCGGCACCGTCGGCAACCACGAGTTCAACTACGGCCTGCGCTTCCTGTCGCAGGTCACCGGCACGCCGATGAACGTGGACGGCGGCCACCGCCAGCGCTGCGCCGGCCCGCACTATCCGCTGGTGCTGGCCAACGTGGACAGCGCGCGCGACGGCGCGCCGATCTTCCGACCGTGGGCGGTGATCACGAAGACGATCGAGGCGTACGCGCCCGACGGCAGCAGGCTGAAGCTGCCGCTGAAGATCGGCATCATCGGCTTCACTCCGCCGCCGATCATGCAGTGGGACCAGCAGCATCTGGCCGGCAGGGTCAGCGTCACCGGCGTGGTCGAGGCGGCGCGCAAATACCTGCCGCAGCTCGAAGCGCAGCATCCCGACCTGATCGTGGCGCTCCTGCACGGCGGCCTCGACACCGCGCCGTACAGCGCGCAGATGGAGAACGGCGGCTGGTATCTGGCCGGCGTGCCGGGCATCGACGTGCTGCTGCTCGGCCACGTGCACACCGACTTCCCCGGCCCGCACTACGCCGGCATGAAAGATGTCGACGCCGGCCGCGGCTTGGTGCGCGGCAAGCCGGCGGTGATGGGCGGCTTCTTCGGCAAGGACCTCGGCGTGATCCGGCTGCTGCTGACCCGCCGGCACGGCCGCTGGGTGATCGACCGCGACGGCACGCGCAGCGAGGTGCGACCGATCTGCGCCGCCGCCAGCGCCACGCACGCCGGCGCCTGCGTTCCGCCCGACCCCGCCATCGCGCCGCTGGTGGGCACCGTCCAGCAGGCCGCGATCGCCTACGTCAACACGCCGATCGGGCGCACGCGCGTGCGCATGAGCAGCTACTTCGCCGACGAGGGTGACATGAGCGCGCTGGCGCCGGTCAACGCGGCACAGGCCGACTACGTGCGGCGCGAGCTGCCGCGGCTGCATCCCGAGCTGGCCGGGCTGCCGGTGCTGTCCGCCGCCGCCGCGTTCCGCACCGGCTTCGGCGGCCCCGACGACTACACCGACGTGGCACCCGGCCCGCTCACCCTGCGCAGCGCCGCCGACCTGTATTTCTATCCCAACACGCTGGCCGCGGTGCAGGTCGACGGCGCCGGCCTGAAGGCGTGGCTGGAACACTCCGCCCAGCGCTTCAACCGCATCGACCCCGCCAAAACCGGCACGCAGGCGCTGATCAACGAGCGCTTTGCCGGCTTCAACTTCGACCAGATCCAGGGCGGCATCCATTACCTCATTGATGTGTCGCAGCCGGTCGGCCAGCGCATCACTGCGCTGACCTATCGTGGCCAGCCGGTCAGCCCGACGCAGCGCTTCATCGTCGTCACCAACAACTACCGCGCCAGCGGCGGCGGCCACTTCCCCGGCCTCGATGGCAGCCATATCGTGCTGGCCGCTCCCGACGGCACCCGCGAAATCCTGGCGCGCTGGCTGCAGCAGCGCGGCAGCGTCAGCGCCGGCGATCTCGAACCCGCCTCCTGGCGGTTCGCGCCGCTGCAGACGCGCGGCCCGGTGCTGTTCACCGGCGCCAGCGGCAAGCAGGCGCTGGCGCACGCGGCCGGACTGCAGAACATCCGCCAGCTGCAGGATCATGGCGACGGCACCGCTACCTACGCGATCGACCTGTCGCACTGACCCGGCGCCGCCGGAGGTAGGGGGAAGCAGGCCCTTCCGCGTTTGATGATGATGGGCTGCTGGTTGCTGCAGCCCCGGATTCCCCGGCTTTGGCTGCCCGGACGCAGCGCATCTTCTCCCGCAGGGACGCGGGGGTTCCTTCATGGCAGCCCCGCTGCAACTCACCCGGTCAATGCGATAATGTGAATACCATCACGCTGATCAATTCCTGGTGTCTCCGCATGGAACTGCCATCGGTCGAGCATGAGCCGCCGCTGCCCGTGCTCGACGCCCCCCCGGATTTCGACGCCTTCGTGCGCGGGCAGCGCGAGGGGCTGGTGCGCTTCCTGCGCCGGCGCACGCCGCTGGAGGAGGATGCGCAGGATCTGGCGCAGGAGAGCCTGGTCCGCCTCATGCGCTATCGCGGGCACGCGCCGACGGCGTGGGCGGCCCTGCTCTACCGCATCGCGCTGAATGCGCTCAACGATCGCCAGCGCCGGGCGCTTACCCACCGTGAAGCGCAGCACACCACGCTCGACACCGATTTTGCGGAACTGGCCTCACCGGAACCGTCACATGAGCAACGGGTCGCGACCCAGCAGGAGCTGGCGGTGCTGCAGGGCGCGCTGCTCGGGCTGCCGCTGCGCTGCCGCCAGATCTATCTGTTGAACCGGATCGAGGGCATGAGCTATACCGAGATCGCCGAGCACTGCGGCATCAGCGTCAAGGCCGTGGAAAAGCACATCAGCAAGGCGCTGCGACTGCTGCGCGAACGCCTCGCCCCATTCAACCACCCATCACCGTCGCGCAGCCTCCCGGATATCACCCAGCCATGACCCGCATTCCATCTTCCCGCGGTTCGAGCGACGCTCCGCTGAGTGCCGAGGAATGGCTGGCGCGGCTGCTCTCGCCGGACAGCGGTGCGCATGACAGCGAGGTCTTCGAGCGCTGGCGCGTGGCCGATCCCGAGCACGCGGCGGCATATGCCGAGGCCGAACGCATCCACCGCAATGCCGCACAGCTGTCAGACGATCCGCTGCTGCGCGCGGCCGCCCGCGCGGCCCGCCTCGACACCGCCCGTCAACGCAGCTTGCGCCAGCGCCGCGGCTGGCTGCTGGCCGTCGGCATCGCCGCCAGCGTGCTGCTGACCATCGGGCTGATCCTGCATGGCGGTGGCGCTGCCGCCGCGACGCAGCACTACGCCAATGCGATCGGCCTGCCGCAGACCGTACGGCTGGCCGACGGCACCCGGCTGCGGCTGGATGCCGAGTCGGCCGTCACGGTTCGACTCGGCGCGATGCAGCGCGTGGCCACCCTGGAGCACGGCCGCGTCGAGTTCGCCGTGGCACACGACCCGCAGCGGCCGTTCCTGGTGCACGCGGCCGGCACCACCATTCGCGACATCGGCACCGTGTTCCAGGTCAGCCGCGACCGCGAGGGCGTGACGGTGGGACTGCTCAAGGGCAAGGTCGCCGTCAGCGGCCGCAGCGGCGACCAGCCGTGGACCAGCGAGCTCCAGCCGGCGCAGCAGCTGCACATCGATACCCGCGGCGTGGCCGGCGCGATCGCCCCGCTCGATCTGGCCAGCGCGCAGGGCTGGACGCAGGGCGAGCTGGCGTTCCGGGATCGCCGGCTGGGCGATCTGCTCGACGAAATGAACCGCTACTCGAACACCCAGCTGAGGCTGGGCGACCCGTCGCTGGCCGCGCTGCAAGTGAGCGGCAGCTTCCATGCCGGGGACCAGGACGGCCTGGCCAAGGCACTGGCCCGCGGCTGGCAACTGCGGGTGGTACACACCGCCGCGAACGAACTCACCCTGCTGCCGGCCGGCACTGAACGGCAACGCTGAGCCCGGATGATCCCGACCGGTAGCCGCCGGCCTGCGCGCGCCCGACTCCGTGGGGCGGCGCTGCCATGGCTGGCGCTGTGCCTGCTGGGACTCTGCAGCGGCCTGCACGCCGCCGACGGGCGCCTGCGCTACCGCATCGCCGCCGGCTCGCTGAATGACGTGCTGCACGCGTTCGCGCGGCAGAGCGGCAGCCAGCTGCTTTACCCGCCGGAACAGGCTGCCGGTCGCCGCAGCGCAGGGCTGGACGGCCGCTACAGTCCACCCCAGGCGCTGGCCATCCTGCTGCGCGGCAGCGGGCTGCACGCCGAGGCGGTCGCCTCCGCCACCTACGTGCTGCGACCGACGCGGCCGGCGCGACCGGCACGGCTTGCCGCGCTGCCGCGGATACCCGCAGCGCATGGCCCCACGCGGCTGGGTGCGATTGAAGTCACCGGCACGCACATCCGCCGCACGGTGCTG
>JAJXTX010000008.1:0-2766 GCA_021783385.1 Pseudomonadota bacterium | reverse complement strand
GCTGCGACCGACGCGGCCGGCGCGACCGGCACGGCTTGCCGCGCTGCCGCGGATACCCGCAGCGCATGGCCCCACGCGGCTGGGTGCGATTGAAGTCACCGGCACGCACATCCGCCGCACGGTGCTGGAGACGGCGGCGCCGCTGACCGTGATCGACCGCACGCAGATCGAGCACAGCGGCTACCAGACGCTGTTCGAGCTGCTGCGCGCGCAGCCCGGCATCCGCGTCAACAACACCCCGGTCGCGATGGCCGACGGCAGCGCGTATGAGAACAACGGCCTGTCCGGCGCAATCGGCGCCGCCGCCGTCGACCTGCACGGCCTGGGGCCCACCGCCACGCTGTTCCTGATCGACGGCCAGCGCATGGCCGGTTACGGACTGGCACAGGGCGAGTTCGGCCTGGTCAGCGACCTGGACAGCATCCCGCTGGCGCTGGTCGAGCGAATCGAGGTGCTGCGCGACGGTGCCTCGGCGGTGTATGGCTCCGACGCCATGGCCGGCGTGGTCAACATCATCCTGCGCAAGCGCTTCGAAGGCGTCGCACTGGATGGCAACACCGGCATCTCGACGCACGGCGACGCCGGCCAGCATCGCGGCACCGCCACCTTCGGCACCGCCACGGCCGGCGGCGGCCACCTGCTGCTCAGCATCGACGACCTCCAGCGGTCGTCGCTGCTCGGCAACCAGCGTGGCTGGGTGGCGCAGGCGGCGCAGGCGGCTGCGGCACCGGCGAACGGCAGCGACTACTTCTATTTCGACAACGGCCAGATCAACCATACCGGCGGCCAGGCCTGCAGCCAGTTTCTGCCCGACGGCCCGTGCAGCGCCAACACGGCGGGCCAGACCAACCTGCAGACCGCACTGGAAAGCCGCTCGGTCCTGGGTCATTTCGATCACCCCATCGGCCGGCTCTCGCTGTACGCGGGCTTTCGCTGGACCATGCTGCGCCAGCGCCAGCAGATGGCGCCGGCAACGGAGCAGCTGTTGCTGAGCGATCCGAGCCTGCCGGGCGGTTCACGCACGTTGACGTATGCCTTCGACGACATCGGTCCGGTGCGTGACGCCACCCGGTCGCGCAGCAGTCAGCTGACCCTTGGCCTGCGCGGCTCGCCCGGCGCATGGGACTGGGACGTGCATCTGGACAGCCAGCGCAACGCGGGCACCGACCGCGTCCACGGCCTGTTGCGCACCAGCGTGCTCGAGCAGGCGCTGGCTGACGGCAGCTACCAGCTCGGCTCCAACGCCAACCCGGCCGCGCTGCTGGCCCAGCTGTCGCCGACCCTGCTGCGCACCGGCCACACCAGCCAGACCGGCTTCAGCGCGCATCTCAGCGGTCCGCTGGGAGACTGGCGCAGCGGCACGCCGTCCATGGCGGTGGGCATCGAGGGCTACCGCGAGCGGCTGGTGGATCACCCCGACCCGCTGCTGATCAGCAACGACGTGTTCCAGTTCCAGTCGCCGTATCTGCGCCGCGGTGACCGCTGGATCTCCGCCGCGTACCTCGAACTGGAGCTGCCGCTGGGCCCGCGGCTGAGCGCGAACTTGGCCGGCCGCGTCGACCACAGCAGCGGATTCGGCTGGGCTGCCTCGCCCCGGCTCGCGCTGAAGTGGGACATCTCCCCCAGCATCAGCCTGCGCGGCACGGTGGCGCGGGGCTATCGCGCGCCGACCCTGCCGGAGCTCGATCGCCCGCAGGCGCTGACCCCGGGCGGCGTGGTGGTCGAAGTGCCGAATGCGCTGCTGCCGTGCCGCGATCCGGCGCCGTACACCAGCACCACCACGTTCTGCACGCTGCGGCTGGACAGCGTGGGCAACCCCGCGCTGCGGCCGGAGCGTTCGCGCAGCGTCAGCCTGGGGCTGGTGCTGGCACCGACGCCTGCGCTGGGGATTGCCGTGGACGTGTTCCAGATCCGCCGCACGCACGAGATCAGTCTGCTGCCGGTTTCCTACGCGCTGGAGCACCCGCAGCTGTATCCGCAGCTGTTCCAGCGCGATGCCACGGGCGTGCTGAACGCCTTCGACCAGCAGCTGGTGAACCTCGGTCATACCAGCGTGCGTTCGTACGACCTTGATGCGCACTACCGACTGGAGACCCACCATTTCGGACGTTTCAGCGTCAGCCTGAGCGTGGACTGGCTGGCCGAGCTGCGCCGGCAGACCCGCCCCGGCGCCGCACTGGAGTCGTTTGCCGGTTACGCCAACCAGCCGCGCACCACCGCGCTGGCCGGGCTGGAGTGGGCGCGCGGCCACTGGAGCAGCAGCGCCAACCTGCGCTACACCGGCCACTATGCCTTTGCGTCCGGCTCGAACAGCCTGGACAGCTGTCCGAGCACCCTGCAGCAGGCCGGCCACTGCAGCACACCAGCCTTCAGCCTGCTGGATCTCGATCTCGAATACGCCGGCATCCCGCACTGGCGCTTCGGCTTCAACGTGCACAACGCGCTCGACCACCGGCCGCGGTATTACGGCAACCCCGTGCTGGCCTACAACCCTGCGTTCGACGATGTGGTCGGGCGTTATTTCCTGCTGAGCTTCCACTACCGCAGCCAGCCGTCCGGCTGAGAGGCTGCCCGGTAGGGTGAACGCGCGCTGCCGCGTCTATGTCCTTGGAGTCCTTTCGCGCGGCCGGGTCCTGCACGCCAGATCCCGGCCGCGCGGCTGTTCACAACAAGCCATAGTCCACCAGGGGAAGTCATGAAACAACGCAACACCCGCCAGTTCGCCGGGCGTCAGGGCGCACCCAAACTGTTGACCGCGATGATTGC
>JAJXTX010000167.1 GCA_021783385.1 Pseudomonadota bacterium | reverse complement strand
CGCGCGAGATGCGCGAGCGCGTCGCCCAGCTGGTCAGCGCCGAGGATGCGCAGGCGCTGACGGTGAGCACGTTCCACGCGCTGGGGCTGAAATTCCTGCAGATCGAGCACGCCCGCGCCGGCCTGCGGCGCGGCTTCTCGGTGCTGGATGCGGACGACAGCGGCGGCATCATCAAGGAGCTGGCGCCCAAGGGCGTGAAGCCCGATGTGCTGTTCGGCATCCGCAACCTGCTCAGCCGCGCCAAGAACGGCGGCCTCTCGCCGGAGCAGGCGCTGGCCGCCGCGCGCAGTCCGCGCGAGCTGGAGGCGGCGACGATCTACGAGATGTACCAGCAGCGCCTCGCCGCGTTCAACGCAGTGGATTTCGACGACCTGATCCGGCTGCCGCTGCAGATCCTGGAATCCGACGAGGAGGCCCGCAGCACCTGGCGCGAACGCCTGCGCTACCTGCTGGTGGACGAATACCAGGACACCAACGACGCGCAGTACCGGCTGCTGAAAGTGCTGGCCGGCGAGCGCGGCGGCATCACCTGCGTGGGCGACGACGACCAGTCGATCTACGCGTGGCGCGGCGCCAATCCGGAAAACATCGACCAGCTCGGCCGTGACTGGCCGAACCTGCGCGTGATCAAGCTGGAGCAGAACTACCGCTGCGGCAAGCGCATCCTGCGCGCGGCCAACCAGCTGATTGGCCACAACCCGCACCTGCACGAAAAAAAGCTGTGGAGCGAGCTGCCCGAAGGCGCGCCGATCCGCGTGCTGGAATGCAAGGAGGCCGAACACGAGGCCGAACGCGTCGCGGCAATCGCCACTGCGCTGGCCGAGAAGCACAAGGCGCGCTGGCACGACATCGCGGTGTTGTACCGCGGCAACTTCCAGGCGCGTCCGCTGGAAAAGGCCTTCCGGCTGGCACGCATTCCCTATCACCTCACCGGCGCGCTCTCCTTCCTCGACCGCGCCGAAGTGAAGGACCTGCTGTGCTACCTGCGCCTGCTGACCAACCCCAGCGATGACGCCGCGTTCCTGCGCGTGGTCAACGTGCCGAAGCGCGAGATCGGCGCCACCACGCTGGAAAACCTCGGTCGCATCGCGCAGAGCCGGCACTGCTCGCTGCTGGAAGCCACCCGCAGCGACAGCGTGCTGCGCCAGCTCACGCCGCGCCCGGCGGCGGCGCTGGCGTCGTTCGCCAGCCTGCTGGACGAATTGCGCAGTGCCTCGATGCACCAGGGCGCGGCCGATCTGGTCGAGACGATCCTGGCGCGCACCGGCTACGCCGCGCAGATCGTCGCCAGCACGCCCGACGCCAGCCTGCGCGAGCGCCGGCTGGGCAACCTGAAGGAGCTGGCCGACTGGTTCCGCGCGATGCAGAAGGGCAGCAGCGCTGGCGGGGCCACCTCCGGTGGCGACCTCGCCGCCCAGCTCGCCCTGCTCAGCCACGCCGACCGCGACGAGCCCGGCAACGCGGTGCGCATGATGACCCTGCATGCGGCCAAGGGGCTGGAGTTCCGCTTCGTCTTCATCGTCGGCTGCGAGGACGGCACGCTGCCGCACGAAGGCGCCATCGACGAGGGCCGTCTCGACGAGGAGCGGCGCCTGCTGTACGTGGGCATCACCCGCGCCAAGGAGCTGCTGACGCTGTCGTGGTCGGCCAGGACCAAGCGCTACGGCGACGTCCACAGCAACCAGCCCAGCCGCTTCCTGCACGAACTGCCGCAGGCCGACCTGCACTGGCAGGGCAAGGATCCGGAGGCGGACAAGGAAATCACCCGCGAAACTGCCCAGTCGCACATGGCCAAGATCGCGGCGATGCTTGCGGGCGGCTGAGTTGACCGCCCAGGGGCAGATGTATTCCAGTTTCACTCACGCCAGCGCGCCACACTTGCCTTCCGCTGCCAGGAGGTTTCCATGATCGACTCCACCCGCGCTTATGCCAAGCTCATCGCCGCATTCAACCAGAATGACTGGCCGCGGGTGCAGCAACGTGCGGCGCAACTCCTGCCTGTCGCTCCGCACGATCCGGTGGTGCATTTCATGGCTGGCGTGGCTTACATGCAGACACAGCAGCTGCCGCAGGCACTGGATTGCCTGCTCAAGGCCACCCAGCTGGAACCCGGCCGCGCCGACTTCCTCGCGCAATACGCGAGGGCACTGACCCTTGTCCGGCGCATGCGGGAGGCCCGGCTTGTGGCGGACGAGGCCATGAGCTGCTCGCCCCAGGACCCGATGGCGCTGGAGACGCTGGGGGTGGCTTACACCCAGGTCAATGCCTTCGAGCAGGCGGCGACCGCCTTTCGCCGCACCGTGGCACTGATACCCGGGCAGGCCTCTTTCCGGTTCAATCTGGCTCATGCACTGACAGCCATGGGCGACAACGACGGCGCCGAACAGGAACTGGAGGCAGGCATCCGGCTTGAGCCTCGTTATTGGAAGGCACACCTCAACGTGGCCCAGCTGCGACGGCAGGCCCCGACCAGCAATCACCTCGAACGGATGCAGTCGTTGCTGGCGCAGCACGGCAGCGACATCGGCGCGCAGATCTATCTCAACATCGCGCTGGCCAAGGAGTACGACGACACTGCCGATTACCCCAGAGCTTTCGAGCATTACGTGCGCGGCAATGCGGCGGTGCGCAGCCTTCGTCCTTACTCAGGCAAGCACGACGAGGCCATGTTCGATGCGCTGATACGCACTCTCCCCGCAGCACACGACGGGCCGACCAAGGGTGATCCCAGCGACGAGCCGATCTTCATCATTGGCATGCCACGCACCGGCACCACGCTGCTGGACCGCATTCTTTCCAGCCATCCGGATGTTTACTCTGCGGGCGAAATGCAGAACTTCCCGGCGGCGCTGCAACAAGCGTCAGGTAGCCGCATACCGATCCTGTTCGACCCGGATATCGGCGCGCGCACTCGTGACATCGACTGGCAACGACTCGGCGCCGCCTATCTCGCCAGCACCCGTCCCGCCACCGGGCACACGCCGCGCTTCATCGACAAGCTGCCGCACAATTTCCTGTATGCCGGCTTCATCGCCCGCGCCCTGCCGAACGCCAGGATCATCTGCCTGCGCCGCGACCCGCTGGACACCTGCCTCGGCAACTTCCGCCACCTGTTCGATCGGGAGACGCCCTTCTACGACTATTCCTTCGACCTGCTCGACACCGGGCGGTATTACATCCAGTTCGACCGCCTGATGGCACATTGGAAGAAGGTTCTGCCCGGACGCATCCTGGAGCTGCCTTACGAATCGCTGGTGGAAGCGCCTGAAGCATCGGCACGTCAACTGCTGGCGTTCTGCGGCCTGCCCTGGAACGAAGCCTGCCTGCATTCCGAGAGCAACACCGCGCCAGTCAACACACCCAATGCCTGGCAAGTGCGCGCACCGATCTACCGCACCGCCATCGGTCGCTGGAAACAGTACGAACCGCAATTGCGCGAGCTGCGGAAACTGCTCGCCGATACTGACATCCAGCTGCCGAGCTGAATCGCCGTGCGGTCGCTCAGATCAACCGCTCCGCCTCCAGCTCACTCTTCAGATAGGCGTAGTAGATCGGCGCGGCGATCACGCCGGCCAGGCCGAAGGCCGCTTCCATCAGCAGCATGGCCATCAGCAGCTCCCACGCGCGGGCGTTGATCTGGGTGCCGACGATGCGGGCGTTGAGGAAGTATTCCAGCTTGTGGATCAACAGCAGGAAGCCCAGCGCGGCAATGCCCACGCCCAGCGATACCGACAGCGCGGCAATCGTGATCGCGGTGTTCGACAGCAGGTTGCCGACCACCGGCAGCAGGCCGACGATGAAGGTGACCACCACCAGCGTCTTGGCCAGCGGCACGTGGATGCCGAACAGCGGCAGCGCGCCGAGCAGGAAGATCGCGGTGCAGGCGGTGTTGATCAGCGAGATCTTGAGCTGTGCGAACACGATGTTGTGGAACGCCGCCGCCAGTCGCCGGCAGCGCAGCCCCAGCGCCGCGGCGAGCGGGCCGACCTGGTGCGCGGGGCGGGTGTGGCTGAGCGCGATGATCGCGCCCAGCACCAGCCCGATCAGGATGTGCACGAACAACCGCATCACTTCCTTGCCGGCCAGTTGCAAGGTGCCCGCATGCTTGCGCGCCAGCTCCGCCGCGCCCACGCGCAGGTCGTCGACGCTGTCCGGCAGGTGGTCGACCAGCACCGCCGGCAGCTGCTGCCGGGCTTTTTCCACCAGCGGCATCAGCTGCTGCTGCCACAGCAGCTCGGGGTTGCCGATCTCGTTGCGAAAGAAGCTGATCACGCCAAGGATCAGCAGGATCAGCAGGCCCACCACGATCGCCCCCAGCACGGTCACCACCAGCACCCGCGCGCGGTCGCCGGAGATGCGCTGACCGAGCAGCGGAGTCATCGCCTGCACCAGTTCGAAGACCAGCAGGCCAGCCAGCAGCGCCGGCAGCATGTGCAGGCCGAGGACCAACAGCAGCATCGTGGCCGCCAGCACGCAGCTGATCATGCGGATGGTGAAGGACGCATCGCGCAGCGGCGGCAGCGGAGTATCCATGCGGGTCAGGTCCGTGGAGGTGCGGGCCCTCAGTCTGTCAGACCGCATGCAACGGCGGCCAGCCCCGACACATCGCTGTCGTAGACTTTGCCCATGCTGATGTGCCCCGTGAAGGAACTGTCCATGCCGCACCGCCTGCCTGTCGCCCTGATCGCGCTGATCGCGCTGACCCTGCTGGCCGGCTGCGCCGCACCGGCGCCGAAGCCCGCGCCCGTCGCTGCGCTGACCCACGCTGCGGCGCCCGCCACGACGCCGGCCGACGACAACCTCAACGCGGTCAGCTGGACCCAGAATGCGGTCGAGCACGACCTGGTCTACCTGCAGACCTACCGCGATGCGCAGTCCCGCCTGCTCGCCGCCCTCGCCGATCCCAGGTGGGACGCGCTGCCCGGCGACGACCGCGTGGCACCGAGCGCGGGGCTGAAGCCGGCGGTGGTGCTCGACATCGACGAGACCGTGCTGGACAACTCGCCCTACCAGGCGCGCCTGATCCGCAGCGGCGGCGAATACAACGAGGCCGACTGGGCCGCGTGGTGCAAGGAGCAGAAGGCGCGCGCGCTGCCCGGCGCGGTCGCGTTCACCCGCTTCGCCCAGCAGCACGGCATTGCGGTGATCTACGTCTCCAACCGCGCGAAGGACCTGGACGCGGTGACACTGGCCAACCTGCGCAAGGATGGGTTCCCGGTCTCCGGACCGGAGGCGTTTCTCGGCCTGGGTACCTATGTCCCCGGCTGCGAGCAGATCGGCACCGAAAAAAGTTGCCGCCGCCAGCTGATCAGCCGCCACTACCGTGTGCTGATGCAGTTCGGCGACCAGCTCGGCGACTTCGTCACGGTCGCGGCCAACACGCCGGCGGCGCGGCGTCAGGACATCCAGCCCTACCTGGGGTGGATCGGCACGCGCTGGTTCGTGCTGCCCAATCCCACCTACGGCAGCTGGGAGCCGGCGCTGTTCAACAACGACTGGACGGCGCCACGCGGGCAGCGGCGGCGGCAGAAGATCGCGGCGCTGCGCGACCAGTGATTTCGCAATTTTTCATTTTTGTCATGCACTTGGCGACACTAGCAAAAGTATTGTCTGAACTCTCGCCAGCCGTTAACATGGATCAGGCCAGACCCTGCTGACCAACGCTTTTGCAGGCAAGGCCATTTCCCTTCCGGCTTGACCGGATTTCCCCGCGAGGCTCCAGCCCGCGGGGTTTTCTTTTGGGTGGTCGCGGTCGCCCATGGACGCGCCCTTGTCCGCCGCCGCCGTGGCACTTACCCTGCGCGCTCGCGCCACCGCGCCCGCGCCTGCGGTCGTCATCCCTCTTGCGAGTAAAGCCC
>JAJXTX010000166.1:1255-5908 GCA_021783385.1 Pseudomonadota bacterium | reverse complement strand
CAACAAAAAGCCGCCCCGGAATCCGGGGCGGCTTCGGCGTGCGTCTGGTGCCAGACAATGCGGGGAACTCAGGCGGCTTTCTTGCCTGCCAGCTGACGCAGCACGTACTGCAGGATGCCGCCGTGACGGAAGAACACGCGCTCCTTCGGCGTCAGCAGCATCACGTTGACGGTGAAGGTCTTCTTGCTGCCGTCGGCCGCGGTGGCGGTTACCAGGGCCTCCTTCGCGTTGCCATCGTCGAGGCCGGTGATGTCCAGCGCTTCCTTGCCGGTGAGGCCCAGCGACTGCGCGTTCTCGCCCTGCCTGAAGGTGCATGGCAGCACGCCCATGCCGACCAGGTTGGAGCGGTGGATGCGCTCGAAGCTCTCGGCGATCACCGCCTTCACGCCCAGCAGCAGGGTGCCCTTGGCGGCCCAGTCGCGGCTGGAGCCGGTGCCGTATTCCTTGCCGGCCAGCACCACCAGCGGGATCTTGGCCGCCTTGTACTTCATCGCCGCGTCATAGATCGCCAGCTGCTCGCCCGAGGGCACGTGCAGCGTGTAGCCACCCTCGACGCCATCCAGCATCAGGTTCTTGATGCGGATGTTGGCGAAGGTGCCGCGCACCATCACGTCGTCGTTGCCGCGGCGCGACCCGTAGGAGTTGAAGTCCTTCGGCTCGACGCCCTTGCCGATCAGGAAGCGGCCCGCCGGGCTGTCCTTCTTGATCGAGCCGGCCGGCGAGATGTGGTCGGTGGTGATCGAGTCGCCGAACAGGCCGAGCACGCGGGCGCCGTGGATGTCCTCGATGCGGCCCGGTTCAGCGGTCATGCCGTCAAAGTAGGGCGGGTTCTTGATGTAGGTCGAGTCGTCCCAGCGGAACAGCGCACCATCGGGCGAGGCGATCTGGTTCCAGCGGCTGTCGCCCTTGAACACGTCGGCGTAGTTCTTCTCGAACATCGCCGGGTTGATCGAGCCGGCAATCGCGTCGGAGATTTCCTGGTTGGACGGCCAGATGTCCTTCAGGTACACCGGCTGGCCATCGCTGCCGGTGCCGAGCGCGTCCTTCGTCAGGTCGATGTCCAGCGTGCCGGCCAGCGCATAGGCCACCACCAGCGGTGGCGAGGCCAGATAGTTCATCTTCACTTCCGGATGCACGCGGCCCTCGAAGTTGCGGTTGCCCGAGAGCACCGACGCCACGGCGAGGTCACCCTCGCCGATCGCCTGGCTGATCTCGGCCGGCAGCGGGCCGGAGTTGCCGATGCAGGTGGTGCAGCCGTAGCCGACGATGTAGAAGCCGACCTTTTCCAGCTCCTTCATCAGCCCGGTCTTCTCCAGGTAGTCGCTGACCACCAGCGAACCCGGCCCGATCGAGGTCTTCACCCACGGCTTGGCCTTGAGGCCGCGTGCGGCAGCCTTCTTCGCCACCAGGCCTGCGCCCAGCATCACCGCCGGGTTGGAAGTGTTGGTGCACGAGGTGATCGCGGCGATCACCACCGCGCCGTCACCGAGGTTGAAGGTCTGGCCGTCCTTTTCGACCCGCACGCCGCCATTGGTGATCGCGTTGGCCGGGTTGCCGATCGCGGTGGCGCCGCCCTCGCTGGCGAAATCGTCCGCTGCGCGAGTCTTCGGCTTGCGGTTGGCGGTGAGCGCGCCGACCACGTCGTGGAAACTCTGCCTGACCGCTTCCAGCAGCACGCGATCCTGCGGCCGCTTGGGTCCGGCCATCGAGGGCCGCACGTCGGCCAGATCCAGCTCCAGCGTGCTGGTGAACACCGGCTCCACCGAGCTGTCGTCGTGCCACATGCCCTGCGCCTTCGCGTACGCTTCGACCAGCGCGATCTGCGTCGCGCTGCGGCCGGACAGCTGCAGGTAGTTCAGTGCTTCCTGGTCGATCGGGAAGATGCCGCAGGTGGCGCCGTATTCCGGCGCCATGTTGGCGATGGTGGCGCGGTCGGCCAGCGGCAGATGCTTGAGGCCGGTGCCGAAGAACTCGACGAACTTGCCGACCACGCCCAGCTTGCGCAGCATCTGGGTGACGGTGAGCACCAGGTCGGTGGCGGTGACGCCCTCATTGAGCTTGCCGGTGAGGCGGAAGCCCACCACCTGCGGAATCAGCATGGAGGAGGGCTGGCCGAGCATCGCCGCCTCGGCCTCGATGCCACCCACGCCCCAGCCGAGCACGCCGAGGCCGTTGATCATGGTGGTGTGCGAGTCGGTGCCGAACACGGTGTCCGGGTAGGCCCAGCGCTCGCCGTCGATGTCCGCGGTGAACACCACGCGGGCCAAGTGCTCCAGGTTCACCTGGTGCACGATGCCGGTGCGCGGCGGCACTACCTTGAAATTGTTGAACGCCTTCTGGCCCCAGCGCAGGAACGAGTAGCGCTCCTGGTTGCGCTCGAACTCGATCGCCACGTTCTGCTCCAGCGCGCTGGCCGAGCCGTAGGCATCGACCTGCACCGAGTGGTCGATGACGAGTTCCGCCGGCGCCAGCGGATTGATCTGGGTGGCATCGCCGCCCAGCTTCACCACCGCGTCGCGCATCGCGGCCAGATCGACCACGCAGGGCACGCCGGTGAAATCCTGCAGCACTACGCGGGCCGGCATGAAGGCGATCTCGGTGTCCGGCTCGGCGGTGGCGTTCCACTGCGCGATCGCCTCGATTTCCTTCGCGGTCACGTCGACGCCGTCCTCGTGGCGCAGCAGGTTTTCCAGCAGGATCTTCAGCGAATACGGCAGCCGCTTCAGGTCGAAACGCTGGCCCAGCTTGGTCAGGCTGGCGAACACATGGCGCTGGCCGTTGACTTCGAGGGTGTCGCGTACGGCGAAGGTGTCTTTCATCGGTGAACTCCTGGCGAATCCTGCGGCTGGGATGGCGGAACAGCGGCGACGGGGTGCGCCGGCCCGGCAAAAACGGAATTATCGCGCAAACCCCGCGCTGCCGCGAACCGTGACGGCGCGCCGCGCGGGTCGGCGGGCGCGGTGGCGAGTAGACTGCGGCGACGCGTTCGCTTGTACTTCACCGCGCAGGATGAGCCCGATGCCCACCACGCACAAACGCCTTTGATGACATGCAGCATTCGATGATTTCGTCCACCCTCGCGGCGGTCTCGCTGCGCGACCTGGCGCTGGTGCAGGCGGTGCATCGCCTGGGCAGCTTCAACCGTGCGGCGCGGGCCATGCACATCAGCCCGTCGGGGCTTTCGCATCAGGTGCAGAAGGTGGAGCTGGCGCTGGGCGCGCCGCTGTTCGAGCGCGGCGGTCGCCACATCGTGCCGACCGCCGGCGGCCAGCAGCTGCTGCAGCAGATCGACGCCGTGCTGGCGGCCGCCGAGCACCTGCAGCAGGTTGCCCGCGCCGGCGCGGCGGCGTTCGGCGGCGAACTGCGGCTGGGCCTGCCGGCGTCGCTGGGGCCGTACCTGCTGCCGCATCTGATCGCGCCGTTTCCGCAGCATTTTCCGGGCGCGCGGCTGGGTATCTCCGAGGGCAAGCCGCGCGGTCTGCTGCGCCGGCTGCAGGAGGGCGAACTGGATGCAGTGCTGGCACCCCCCGCGCCCGCCATCAGCGGCATCGCCCGGCGCCCGCTGTTCGCCGAGCCGTGGGAGCTGATGCTGCGTGCCGATCATCCGCTCGCCGGCCAGCGCAGCATCGGCATGGATCAGCTCGATCCGGCCGAGGCCACGCTGATGGCCGAAAGCCATGCCGATGGCCTCGACGGCACCGGCGGCGAGCACGGTCACGTGCAGGACGTGAGCCTGGAAAGCCTCGCCGCGCTGGTCAGCCTGCGCGGCGGCTATGCGCTGGTGCCCGCACTGGCGCACGAGCGGCTGGCCTCGATGCCGAACATCGTGCTGGCCCGGCTCAAGGGCCACACGCCCGGTCGCGACATCGCGCTGTACTGGCGCGACGCCTCACCGTGGCAGACCGATCTGCAGGCCTTCGCCGAGCTGCTGCGCAAACTGGCGCGCCAGCGGCCGGGGTTGCGGGTGAGCGGGACCAAGCTGCCGGCGGGCTGAGGCGGGCAGGGCGGAGGTTGGTGACACTGCAGGTGCCGGGCTTGTGCCCTGCGTGGATTCGGCCAGACGTGGAAGCAGGTCAACGAACGTGGGCACATCCTTGAACGCTGGGTCCGGAAGACTTGCCAGCGCTTCCGAACTCAAGGCAATGGCGCCAGCCCCAGTTCCGCGAGAAAGGCGTTGTGGCGCTTCTTCGCCTCGTCGATCGTCAGCGCGATCGCTTCCAGATCGGCATGCACGGCCCTGAGGTCGATGTCCTTCTCGGCTTCGGCGGTACTGATGTAGCGCGAGATATTGAGGTTGTAGTCGTTCTCGACGATCTCCTTCATCG
The DNA here is from genome assembly GCA_021783385.1 of Pseudomonadota bacterium. Classification (GTDB taxonomy): domain Bacteria; phylum Pseudomonadota; class Gammaproteobacteria; order Xanthomonadales; family Rhodanobacteraceae; genus Rhodanobacter. Next base: position 1,583 of record JAJXTX010000166.1, on the reverse strand, counting down.
CCACACGTCGGGAGTAGCGCTCGTGCTCGCCCCGGTTCCGGTACGTGCTGACGATGCGCGCGATGTGCTCTTCGGTCAGCTGGTTCTGCCGCTTGCCTTTCACGAAGTGGTCGGCCGCGTTGATGAACAGCACGTCGTCCGGCTTCTTGCACTTCTTCAGCACCACAATGCAGACGGGGATGCCGGTGGAATAGAACAGGTTCGCCGGCAGGCCGATCACGGTGTCGACATGGCCGTCGGTGAGCAGCTTGGTGCGGATGTCCGCCTCCTTGCCGCCGCGGAACAGCACGCCGTGCGGCAGGATGATGGCCATCACGCCGTCGTCCTT
>JAJXTX010000166.1:0-1155 GCA_021783385.1 Pseudomonadota bacterium | reverse complement strand
GCGAACTGGCCGATCAGGTATTCGTAGGCATCACCCAGCGTGTCGCTGTCAGTGGAGAACAGCGCCATGCCCCGCGCGATCTCACTGATGACAGAGCACAGCTTCGCGTTGCGGTCGTGGTACGTGCGGCCGAGCTTGTCCGAGCCGAGGTTGATCTCCGAAAACAGGCCCTGGAAGTGGCTCTGGAAGGATTCTTCCTCGATGTACTTGAAGCCACCTTGCAACGTGTCCAGCAACGTGTCGTCCAGGGTTTTGGCCAGATGCACGATATGGCCCCACAGATACTTGGGCTGGATGACGTAGTGCGCCTTGCGCCGCATCTGCTGCTCGAACGCAGTCACGTCCGCAGGGTTCTGCGCATACCAGACCGACAGCGGTGTCTTGCCGGCGTTGCCGACTGCGTTCGGGTCCGGGTAGTCCGATCCCAGTTCCTTCCGCGCCGCCGCCTCGTAGTTGTCCGAGAGGTAGCGCAGGAACAGGAACGACAGCATGTAGTCGCGGAAGTCGTCCGCGTCCATGGTGCCGCGCAGCTGGTCGGCGACGGCCCATAGGGTCTTGCCGAGTTGCTTCTGGTCGTTTTCAGTCACTGCGCTGCATTCCTGTCGTTGCCCGGCCGCGCCCGTGGGCGTAGCATGGATGTGTGACCCAATGTGTGGAGGTGTGCCGTGGCGACCAATCTTGCGCTTGATCCAGACCTGATCGACCGTGCTGTCGCGGTCAGCGGCGAACCGTCGAAAAAGGCGGCTGTCACCCTTGCGCTCAAGGAATTCATTGCCCGGCGCGAACAATTGCGCATTGTCGGACTGCTGGGCCAGCTTGAATGGGACGACAGTTTCAATCCGAAAGCCGAACGCAGCCGCAAGTGAGTCTGTTCGTCGATACCAGCGTGTGGTCGTTGGCGCTGCGCCGCGACACGCCGCCCGATCATCCGGCCGTCGCCGTCCTGCGCAAGGCACTTGAGGAAGGCGCCACCATCGTCATTACCGGCATCGTGCTGCAGGAACTGCTGCAGGGCTTTCACGGGCCGAAGGATCAGGCCCGCCTCATCGAGCGCCTGCAGGTGCTGCCGCTGCTCGTTCCGGCCCGCGACACTTACATCCAGGCCGCTCAACTGCGCAACACATGCAGGCGTCGCGGCGTGCAGCTTGGCACCGT
>JAJXTX010000165.1 GCA_021783385.1 Pseudomonadota bacterium | reverse complement strand
GCAGCGCCGCATCGAACGCTGCTACGGTTTCGAAGTGAGCATTGACGGCAACGACCGCGAGCCGGGTCGCCTGTGGATGATCGGCAGCGCGCTCAGCCGCCTGAGCCTGCCCACGAGCGCGCCGGCGACGGACGAGCCGCCCGCGCGCGCGACTCTGCCGGCGCCGCACGACAACGTGATTTCACTGGATGCGCGCCGACGCACCAACGACCGGTCAAACTGAAAGATTACTTGACCACGCGAAGATGCGGTGCGCTGCGCTTGGGCTTGTCCGCGCCGGTGACGGATGCCTCGGGGGACGCAGGCGCATCGTCGGGTGGCGAAGGAGGTGCGGGTGGCGGCGCATCACCGCCGCCCTCGTCGGCCGGAAACATCATGCCCTGGCCGTTCTCCTGCGCATACAGCGCCAGCACTGCCTGCACCGGAATATGGATGGCGTGGCTGACTCCGGAAAAACGCGCCTGGAAACTGATCCATTCGTTGCCCAGGTCCAGATTGCCGACCGCACGCATCGCCAGGTTCAATACCACCTGGCCGTTCCTGATCACCTGCGGCGGCACCCGCACGCCCTCGAAGCCGGCGTCGACCAGCACATACGGAGTCAGGTTGTTGTCGCTGATCCAGTCGTAGATCGCCCGCAGCAGATACGGGCGATTGGAACTCATCGAAGTTGGCTCATTCGTGCTCATGCAGCGGCCGCATGGCCTTTTCCTGGTCGGTCATGCTGCGGGTGAAACCCTGGCTGTGGAACAACCGCTCGCCGTAGTCGATGATCGACTTGCCTTCGCGACCCAGCTCCACGCCCAGCCACGGCAGCCGCCAGATCACCGGCGCCACCAGGCAATCGACCAGGCTCATCTCCGGGTTGAGAAAGAACTTCGATGCCTTGAACAGCGGCAGCGTGGCCAGCAGCTGCTCGCGCAGGCGCTTGCGCGCCGCCTCGGCCGGGCGGCCACCGGCGCGGATGGCATCCACCTCGGTCAGCCAGTCGCGCTCGATGCGCACTGCGGCCACCCGCAGGCGCGCGCGCGACAGCGGGTCGATCGGCATCAGCGGCGGATGCGGGTAACGCTCGTCGAGGTACTCGCAGACCACCGAGGTGTCGAACAGGGTGAGGTCACGGTCGACCAGCGTCGGCGTGCTGGCGTACGGGTTCAGATCGATCAGATCCTCCGGCGGTTTGGCCGGATCCACCAGCACGCGCTCATAGCTGACGCCTTTGGCGGCCAGCACCAGGCGCGCGCGGTGACACTGGATGTCATCGGCGGTGGTATACAGCGTCAGTACGGTACGCGAGCGAGCGTTTTGAACCATGCTCGATTCCCCATCGGTGAGACGACTGCGGCGGCTCAAGGCCGCCGCAGTCGGATGATGCCATGCGGCTCAGTGAACGTCTTTCCAGTATTCCTTCTTCAACAGGTACGCCAGCAAGGTGAATACCACCAGGAACAGCAGCACCCAGATGCCGTACTTGTGGCGCTGCAGCGCCGCCGGTTCGGACACGTAGTCGAGGAAGTTGGTGAGGTCGCGGGTAGCCTGCTGGAACTGCGCCGGCGTCATCGACCCGGGATGCGCAAGCGTGAGCTTCTCCACTTCGTCCTGGCTGCCGGGTTTCATCACCGCCGTCTGCAGGCCCTGCAGCTCGGACAGTGGAAACGGCATCGCTGCGTTCGGCAGCAGCGTATTGTTCCAGCCGATCGGGCTGTGCGGATCCAGGTAGAAGGAGTTGAGATAGGTGTAGACCCAATCGGCACCCTTGGCGCTCACTTCCAGCGACAGATCCGGTGGCGCCTTGCCGAACCACTGGGCGGCCAGCGCTGCAGGCATGTGCGAGATCACCGGATCGTCGAAGCGAGCCCCGGTGAAATTGAGATTCTGCATCACGTCCTGCTCGGACAGGCCGATGTCTGCAGCCATGCGCGAGTAGCGCATGTACTTCAGCGAATGGCAGCCGACACAGTAGTCGAAGAACAGCTTGGCGCCGCGCTGCAGCGAGGCCTGGTCGCTGACGTTGGCGCCGGACGACAGCAGCGCCGGGCCGCTTTCGGCGTGCGCCGGGGCGGCGCCTACCAGCAGGCCGAAAGCCAGCGCCAGCGAAGGAAGGAACTGCTTCATCAGGACGCCCCGTGTGGTCAAGAACTGCCGCTTAGTCATGCATGGTCACCCGATCCGGAACCGGTTTGGTCTTCTCCCAGCCGAAGTACGTGTAGGCCCAGAGGAAGGCGAAGAAGCCGAAGTACAGAGCTGTCATCACGCGACCGAACAGGTTTTCCCAGGTTGTCAGGTTCACGTTGCCGAACCACTCCGGTATCACCTCGGCGGTAACACCGGCGCCGACCGCCCCCAGCCCCATGAAGGCCAGCACGAACACCGCAAGGGCCACCTTGAAGCCGGTGCCGCGATAGCGGATCGACTTGACCTTGCCGCGGTCGAACCAGGGAAGCAGGAACAGCACCGCAATCGCCCCGAACATCGCCAGCACGCCCCACACCGCCGAACCCATGAACGAGGGGATCATTCGCACGATCGCGTAGAACGGGGTGAAGTACCAGACCGGCTTGATCTCGGCCGGCGTGATCAGGTTGTTGGCCATGATCGAGTTGTCATGTTCCAGGAACCAGCCACCCAGCGTCGGCGCAAAGAAGATGATGAACGCCGCGATCAGCAGGAAGAAGCCCACGCCCACGATATCCTTCACCGTGTAGTACGGATGGAATGGAATGCCGTCGGCGGGTGCCAGCGGGCTCCAGCGGTTGCCCTTGGGCCCCTTCTTGATCTCGACGCCATCCGGGTTGTTGGAACCCACCTCGTGCAACGCGGCAAGATGCAGCACCACCAGCAGCAGCAGCACCAGCGGCAGCGCGATCACGTGCAACGCGAAGAAGCGGTTGAGAGTGGCATCGCCGGGCAGGAAATCGCCCATGATCCACTCGACCAGGCCGTTGCCGATCACCGGAATGGTGCCGAACAGCGAGATGATCACCTTGGCGCCCCAGAACGACATGTTGCCCCACGGCAGCACGTAGCCCATGAAGGCCTCGGCCATCAAGGCCAGGTAAATCAGCATGCCGAGCAGCCACACCAGTTCGCGTGGCTTCTTGTACGAGCCGTACATGATGCCGCGGAACATGTGCAGAAAGACCACCACGAAGAACAGCGAGGCGCCGGTGGAATGCATGTAGCGGATCAGCCAGCCCCACTGCACGTCGCGCATGATGTACTGCACCGAGTCGAACGCGCCGGCCGCACTCGGGTTGTAGTTCATCGTCAGGAAGATACCCGTGACGATCTGGTTGATCAGCACCAGGAACGCCAACGAACCGAAGTAGTACCAGAGGTTGAAGTTCTTCGGCGCGTAGTACTCGGTCAGGTGCTTGCGGTACATCGGCATCAGGCCGGGCGAACGCTCGGTGATCCAGTCGCCGATATTGCTGAATACGTTGGACATCAGGCGGCTCCCTTCGGATCCACACCAATCTGGATCGTCATGTCATCAATGTAGTGATAGGGCGGAATCTCCATGTTCTTTGGCGCCGGCACCCCCTGATAGACGCGGCCCGCCATGTCGTAGCGCGAGTGATGGCATGGACAGTAATAGCCGCCCTGCCAGTTCGGGTCGAACGGCTCCGGCTTCATCTCGCCAACATAGGTGGGCACGCAGCCCAGATGCGTGCAGATACCGATCATCACCAGCCACTCGGGCTTGATCGAGCGCGCCTCGTTCTGGGCGTACTTGGGCTGCTGGTCAACCTGCGACTTGGGGTCCACCAGGCGGGGATCCTGGCCGGGCAGCGCTGCCAGTTGGGCCGGCGTGCGGTTGACAATGAATACCGGCAGGCTGCGCCAGCCCACGATCAGCTGCTGGCCCAGCTCGATCTTCTTCAGCGACTGGGTCACCGGTGCGCCGGCAGCCATGGCGCGGGCGCTCGGTTCCCATGACTTGATAAAGGGCACGGCTGCCGACACGATTCCCACGCCACCCACTACCGCGGTGGCTGCTGTCAGGAACCGACGGCGGCCGGGATCGACAACTTCGTTCGCCATCAGGCTCTCCGGTGCATTGCGAATGTCGTGACGGGGAAACAAGCCCCGCGAATATCGCGTTAGTGTAGCGTCAGCCCCTGCCCCGTACAATCAAGGTCAAGTGGCTGAGTCGATACGCCGCGACCTCATCCACGACCCGCCGGAATTGATCTCTCGATTATGAAACGCGCCGCCGGCACGCTCGCCTTCATCACCCGCTTCGTGATACTCGGGCTGGCGGTGGCATTCGTGATCGGGCTGATCTGGCCCGGCAGCGGCGAGCGCCTGCGGGCGCGGCTGGGACTGAGTACGGTGCCGGCGCAGCTGCCCGCGGCCGCGCCGATGACGGCGCCGGTCTCCTATGCTGACGCAGTGGCAGTGGCGGCGCCGTCGGTGGTGAACATCTACGCCAACCGCATCGTCTCGGAGCCGGCCGTGCGGATGTACGACAACCCGGTGCTGCAGCAGCTGCTCGGCGGCCAGCCCACCACCTACCAGCACCGCGAGCAGACGCTGGGCTCAGGCGTCATCGTCAGGGCAAAGGGGCAGGATTACGTGCTGACCAACAATCACGTGATCGCCAAAGCAGCGGACATCCAGGTGCTGCTGTATGACGGCCGCATCGCCAAGGCCACCCTGGTGGGCGCCGACCAGGAGACGGATCTGGCGGTGCTCAGGATCGATGCCAGCAATCTGCCGGTGATCCACATGGCCAACCATCAGCCGCTGCGTGCCGGCGACGTGGTGTTGGCGATCGGCAACCCGCTGGGACTCAACCAGACCGTGACGATGGGCATCGTCAGCGCCGTCGGCCGGCAGCTGCACCGCGCCAGCGCGGAGGACTTCATCCAGACCGACGCGGCGATCAACCTGGGCAATTCCGGCGGCGCCCTGATCAACACCCAGGGCAAGCTCGTCGGCATCAATACGCTGCTGATCGGCAAGGCCGCCGGCGCCGAAGGCATCGGCTTCGCCATCCCGGTCGCCACCGCCCGCAACGTGCTCGATCAGCTGATCACCACCGGCCACGTGGTGCGCGGCTGGCTCGGCGCCGACTACGCGTTCGTGCCGGTGGCGGCCAACGGTGGCCTGCCGGCGGCGGCGCGCGGCGTGCAGGTGACCGACGTGTACCCCGACGGCCCGGCTGCGCTGGCCGGCATTCAGCCGAACGACATCCTGTTGCGCCTGGGCAACGACGACATTCTCGATCCCGCCGACCTGCGCCGGCACGAGGCGGCACTCAAGCCCGGCAGCAAGGTCGAGGTATCCGGCCTGCGCAATGGCAGCCCGTTCCATGTGCAAGTGACCCTGGTGCAGCGGCCGCCGATGAACAGCAACGCCGGCGCGCTCGGCGGCTGAGGCTGGCGCCGGATTCAACCCGGCCCGCGCGCCGCCAGCGGCGGGTGGATGGCCTCGCCGTAGCGTTTGCGCAGCGTGTCCACGCGCTGCACATAGACCTGGGTCTCGGCATAAGGCGGTACGCCGTTGTAGCGCAGCACGGCGCCGGGACCGGCGTTGTAGGCGGCGGCGGCCAGTTGCTCGTTGCCACCGAAATCGTGCAGCAGCAGGCTCAGGTAGCGGGCACCGCCGCGAATGTTCTGCTCGGTATTGAACGCGTCCAGCACGCCCATGTCGCTGGCCGTGGCCGGCATCAGCTGCATCAGGCCCTGCGCACCCTTGAGCGACAGCGCGCGCGGATTGAAAGCACTCTCGGCGTGGATGATCGCGCGCAGGAACGCCTCGTCGACGCCGTATTCGATGCTCGCCGCGCGTATCGTGTCGGCGTACGCGGTGAGGTTAAGCGCAACGCTGCCCCAGTGGATCGGCGAGTGCAGGTTGCACGCCGCGCAGGTGGCGATATAGCTGAACAGCATGGTCACCGCGTGCCCGCGCTGACCGAGCGGGCGCAGGTTGGTGTACTCCACGCTGCCGT